>JACQRQ010000063.1 GCA_016206405.1 Elusimicrobiota bacterium
CGATTGCTCGTCAAAAAAAAGGTGGTCTTGCGCTTGGGCCAGATCCACCGCCCAGCGCAGCCAGCGGAGCTCAAAGGACACCTCATACAAATCCAGAAGCCCCTGGACCACAAAGGCGTAATCGGCGGCCGTGCCCTCCACCTTGCTCTCGCCTTGCCGCCAGCGGCGATATAGGCGCTTGGACTGCGGCTGCGACATTCGCGTCCGGATAAACTCGGCCGCTTTTTGAGCCGCCGCCAAATACTCCGGATCGCCCAGAATCTGGCTGCCTTTGGCCAAGGCGGAAATCATCAGGCCGTTCCACGCGGCCAATATCTTGTCGTCGAGTTCCGGCCGGGGACGCCGGGCTCGCCTTTCAAAAAGCCGCCGCAAGGCGGCCTTGAGAATTTTTTGGACCTCGCTTTCGGTCTTATGGAATCTTTGGGCCGTCTCCGCGACGGAACGGGCCGCGTAAAGGACATTTTTACCGGTCAAATCCGCGCCCGGGCCGGAATTCGCGTTGCCTCCTTCCGACACTCCATAGCGGAAACAAAAAACCTCCTCCGCCGCCGGCCCCAGAGCTTCTTTGATTTCCGATTTGCGCCAGACATAAAAAGCGCCTTCCTCTTTTCGCTCGTGGTCCGGACCGGAGGCGGCTGGCGGGCCGGCAGGCAGGCTGTCGGCGTCCTGCGCCGAATAAAACCCGCCTTCCGGCGAGGTCATGTCGCGCAGCACGTAATCGAGAGTCCGGCGGGCGACCTGAGCCAAATCCTCGTCCCGCGTGATTTGATAAGCGGTCAAATAGACGCCGGCGAGCTGGGCGTTGTCGTAAAGCATTTTTTCAAAGTGGGGCACGCGCCAGAATCGGTCGGTGGAATAGCGATGGAACCCGCCGCCCAGTTGATCGTAAATGCCTCCCCCCGCCATTTTCCGGAGCGTTTCAACCGACATCTTCAGCGCCAGCGGATCGCGCGCGCGCGCGTAGGCGCTGAGCAAGGCGGCGTGAACGGAGGGCGTCGGGAACTTCGGCGCGGCGCCGAAGCCTCCCCACTCGCGGTCGTAGCCGGCGGCCAGCGCGCGCACCAGCTTCTCGCCCGCATCGGCCGGGACCGCGGCGCCGGCTCTGCGCGGAGAATTGGCGCCGAGCTTCAACCGCTGCGACAAGCGCCCGGCCGAAGCGAGGATTTGCGGCCTTTCCGTCCGCCACGAGTCTTGCAGTTTCTCCAGGACCTCCCGAAAGCTCGGCCGCCCGGATTCCGGCCGGCTCGGAAAATACGTCCCGCCGAAAAAGGGCTCCAACTCCGGCGTCAGCCATACCGAAAGGGGCCAGCCCCCGGAGCCCGTCATCGCCATCACGGCGCCCATATAAATTTTGTCCACCGCCGGAAGCTCCTCGCGGTCCACCTTGACGCTGACAAAGTGCGCGTTTAAAATCCGGGCGATTTCAAGATCGGAAAAAGACTCCCGCTCCATGACATGGCACCAATGGCAGGCGGAGTAGCCGATGGATAAAAATATCGGCTTATTTTCCTCGCGGGCCTTGCGGAACGCCTCCGGCCCCCACGGATGCCAATCCACCGGATTATGGGCATGCTGCTGCAGGTAAGGGCTTTTTTCGCCGATGAGGTGATTGGTTTTTTTTGGCGCGAGACTCCGGGGGCCGGTTTCTCCCTTGGGGAAAGGCCCTTGGGATGATGGCTCCGGCGCCGCCGCCGGCGCGGAGGGCGGGCTTTTTTCCGCGCCCTCCCGCATGAGGACTTCGATGTCTTTCTCAATTTGGGCGCGGTATTTAAAACCGTAATATTTCTCGCGCACCACGCCGGAGCCGTCCAAAAGATAGGCCGTCGGAAGCCCTCGAACCGGGAAATCCCGCGGGAGGTTGTCCAGCCCGCCGGTGGTCAAAATGGGATAGGGCACGTTGAATTCTTTGACGAAGGCCTCGACCGGCCCGCGCCCGCCCTCATCGACCGAGACCCCGATGACGGTAAAGCTCCGGTCCTTGTACTTGCCGTAAACGGCCTTGAGCTCGGGGACCTCTTCCATGCAGGGCACGCACCAAGTCGCCCAAAAATCCAGCAGGACGATTTTGCCCCGGAAATCCGACAAGCGCACCGGCTTGCCCTCCAAGTCGGGAAGGACGAAATCGGATGGGGATGAGGGCGGGCCAAGACGGCCGCCGTCATAGCGCGCCGCGGTCCAATAACCCAAGGCCGCTACGCCTAAAAGGACGGCGAAAGTTCTCCAGTTTCGCTTGAGGAACGCCGTGTCGGGGGATAAAGGCTCACCGCTTTCCGGCATGGTCGCCGCGCAAAATCTCCTCGATGGCGCTCTTGATGGCATCGCCGTCGGCCCCGGCCACGAGCCGCCCATTGATGATGAAATTAGGGGTGGATTGAATCCCCAAAGCCTCAGCCTCGGCCGCGTCGCGGCGGACATTGTCCAAGGTTTCCTGGGAATCATAGCAGGACTTGAATTTGTCGAGATCGGCGCCGGAAGACTTGGCGAATTCATCGAGTTTCTCATCGAGGTTGCGGGTCGTAATCGCCTTTTGGTTGTCGAAAATCAAATCGTGCATTTTCCAAAACCGGTCATGGCCCTGCCGCTTGACGCATTCCAGCGCCATCGCGGCCGGCTCGGCCCATGGGTGAATGCCGGTGATGGGAAGAGCCTTATAAATCCACCGGACCTGATCGCCGTATTGGGTCATCACTTCCCGGCGCATGATCTCATAACCCCGGGCGCAAAAAACGCATTGGAGGTCGGTGTACTCCACTAAAGTCACCGGGGCGTTTTTGTTGCCGCGAATCGGCGCGTCGCTCAGAGAAATCTTGTTCATGCGCTCCCGGTAGGGGTCCATGGAGCTGTCTTGAAACTCGCCTAAGAAGTAGCGCCGCCCGTCGGGCGTCAGCCACAGCGTCTCGGATTGGCGCTTGCCCCTGTAGCTGATGACCAGGTCCGCCTTTTTGAGCCCGGCGATGTCGGATTGCCTGACGTTTTGTATATCCAGCTCAGCCGCGGCTGGAATGCGGTAGGCGTCCCGAATGTGGCGCGCAAGAGCCTGGGCGTCGTAATCGGCCGCCAGGCACCAATAAACTCCCAGCGTGGCGGCCGCGACGACAACCGCTCCCAAAACCTTTTTAAGCATGAAATCCTCCGCGGAAAAAGGGCCCGGCATGCAAAAAAGCCGCTCCGGTCTCATTCTAGCAAATACCGGGGATGATAAAGCGTTCCGGGTGAAACGGAGGACGAAATTTTGATATTCTTTACGCTATGAAATCGCGAATGCGCTCCGTGGCCGTCGCTTTTTTTCTTTCCCTCTGCGCAAGGGCCTACGCCGCAGCGTCACCGGAAATCCCCCGCACTTTCCCTGAATTCGCCGGCGTTCGATTGGGCATGTCTGAGACTCAATTGCTCCAAAAATTGAATGCCAAAGACACGACCACGGTTCCGGAGGAGGCCAAAGAGGAGGAGAAAAAAGCGGCGGAGGAAGCCCTCAAACAAGCCCAACAGGAGGAATACCGGAGTTTCGAGGTAAAGACCAAGGACGAGAAAACCGTAAAAATTCAGGTGGATATCAATGAAAAAACCGTCTACAAGGTCCACGCGATGTTTTCCGCCGAAGATTTCGCGAAGAAAATAGCGGAACTGACCCGGCGCTTCGGCCCGCCGACCCGCTCGCAAATCTACTACAACAACTACTACGTGGTGTGGAACGACGAAAAAAACCAAAGAAGCATCATCCTCTCGCTGACCATCGATATCATTTCAATCAGCATGACGCCCAGCGCTGGCTCCGAAAGCCAGATGGCGCCGACCAACCAGCAAATGCCGCAGTTTCGCTACTCCGAAATCTCCCTGCTGGACATGGGCCTCATCAAAAAGAAGGTGGAGAGGCTCAAGCAGAAGGAGCCGAAGACGGAGCAGAAGCCGGAAGAAAACCCAGCCGTTTCCCCGCAGCCTCAGCCTTAGCGGCTGGGCCTAAAGTCCTAATCCCGCCTAGACCTTTTTCGCGGTTTTCTCTGGGCCCAAAGCCTCATGCGCAAGCGCCGCAGGTATCCTAGAATATTGGATCAGTCGGCCCGAAAGGCATGAAACCGTTGAATAATTCATCCGGCAACCGAAATCTGACGGTCGCAATCCTGGCCGCCGCCTTGTCCTTGGCAACGACGACGGGGCGCGCCGCAAGCCGCTCCGACTCCACGAACGCCTGGGTTTCCGAGGCCAACTTTTTTGATGGATTTGAGCCGCGCATGCAAGATTCTTTCGGCGCGGACGTCCCCGTTCGCGCTCAAACTTACGCGGACGCCGTGAAAAAACAGAAGCCGAACCTGCGCGCCGGGCTGAGACAAGGACCTGCGGAGACGGCGCCCAAGCCGAAGGCGCCGATGGACCCCGCCGAGCGTCCAAGCAAAGGCTTTCACATTTTGGCGGCGGAATCCTACCGGCTGGCCAACTCTTGGGAAGTGCCCAATATCAAATACCTTTATCTCGCCTTCCAGCAATCCTGGCGCGTGCCAAAATTCAAGCGCCTGTTCGCCGTTGTGGAGCCCCGCGTCGGCGCCTTTGTGGACCCGAAGCAGGCCATCGTGGGGGTTTTGGACCTCCTGCTTGAATACCGCTTTCTCCATAAGGGACCGTTGATAGCCTTCTGTGAGGGCGGCGGCGGCCTGATCCTTACCACGATGAGGGACCGGCTGGACGGCCCCGTCAATTTCGACCTGGTCGCGGGCGTGGGCGGGCATTGGATGCTCAACGATAACACGGCCCTCACGACCGGCTTCCGCTTCGACCACATCTCCAACGGCGGCATCTACTCGCCCAATGTCGGCATCAACTCCCACATGCCCCGTGTCGGCTTGACGTATTTTTACTGAGTTCGGAGACGGGGTTTGGCCGGATTTCCGAGAAGAATCTGCCCGTGGAAACAGGGAATTCAAAAAACCGCACCATTCTGGTGGTTGAGGACGAGCCCGCGACCCGCGAGGTGCTGCGCCGGGCTCTGGAGCAGGAAGGTTACCGCGTCTGCCTGGCATCCGACGGCGAGGAAGCGGTGGAAATGCTCCGCCGGGAATCCACTGACGTGATCCTTTTGGATCTCGTCCTGCCCGGAATCAACGGGTGGGAATTCTGCCGCGCGGTGCGCGGGGAACCCGCCCTCGCCCACATCCCCATCATCATCATCACCGCCAAAGACTCTCCTGCCTATCAGCAAAAAGCCTTCGATCTTGGAGCCAACGATTACATCCTCAAGCCTTTCGACCTGGAAGAAGTGAAATCCCGCATCGCGGCCGTGATCCAATCCCAAGACTGACCCCTGGGCGACCCATTTTCCCGCTACGGCTTGACGCGGATAATTATTTTCCCGCGCGCGCGGCCCGTCTCGCTGCGCCGGTGGGCCTCCCGGATCTCATCCAGGGAAAAATGGGAATCAATCACGGGCTTTAGCTCGCCCGATTCAATCCAGGAATTTAGGACTTCAAGGTCTTTGCCTCTGGCCTTCATGAGGATGAGGGCCGCTTTTTTTGAAGAAACAAACCCCGCCAAAGTCCCCATGAAAAGCCCGGCGCTTGGAAGCGTGGAAAGGTAGCAGCCTTCCTCGCGCAGGAATTTCCGGACGCGCCAAAAATCATGCGCCGCCACGGCGTCTAAAATGACGTCATAGAGCCGGCCGGGCTCAAAGATCTCCTCCTTTGTGTAGTCCAGAACGCGCTCCGCCCCCAGTCCGCGCACTAAATCGATATTGCCGGTTCCGCAAACCCCGGTGACTTTGGCACCCATTTTTTTGGCGATCTGCACGGCGAAAGTCCCCACTCCCCCTGAGGCGCCCGCCACGAGGACTTCGGCGCCGGGCCGGACCAAGCCGCAATCGCGCAACCCCTGGAACGCCGTCAAGGCGGCCAGAGGAACGGCTGCCGCTTGCTCATGGGAAAGGGCGGATGGTTTTAAGGCCAAGGCTTCTTCTCCCGCCGCCGCGAATTCCGCGTAGGCACCCCCGCTGGAGGAATCCAGCCGGCCATATACGAGATCGCCGGGCTTCCATTTCCTGACGGCGGGACCGGTGGAAACGACCCGGCCCGAGACGTCAAATCCTAGAATTTTGGGAAATCTCCATCCCAGCAGGAACGCCAAATCCCCTCTACGGATTTTCCAATCAACGGGGTTGACGCCGGCGGCATGCACTTCAATTAAGAC
>JACQRQ010000064.1 GCA_016206405.1 Elusimicrobiota bacterium
AAGCTGAGGCCGTATGTCCCCATCCACCAGCGCAACGGGCAGGCGGCTCAGGCGCGCGACAATTTCGGCCGCGGAATTCCCCGGGTTTGATTCCGCCAGTCCCTTTGTCTGACTCCAGCCGGCGCAGCGATTACCGGCCGCTCGCCGCTTTTTCCTTGAATCCAACGGCCTAAAAGCGGCATAATTTCAAAACATGAGCTGGTACAAAGTCTTGCCGCCATCCATGGAAGCCGGCGCCGCGCTGTTTATTTTCGTCGCTTGTTTCGCCCTCATTCTGCACCGCAAGATAAAAATCACCTATCTTTCTTTGGGCGCCGCGGCGCTGCTCATCGCCCTTGGCATCATCCGACCGGATGTGGCGATATTTCAAAGCGTGGATTGGGACGTGCTGGCCATTTATTGGGGGTACGGACTTCTATCATTCGTCTTCGGCGAAAGCAAGATTCCTTCGTGGGCGGCGGCGCAGGTCTTGGCCAGAATCAAGAAGGAAAAATACGCCTTGCTTTTCATCTGCGTCCTGGCCGCGCTGTTGTCCTCCTTCATGGCCAATCCCGTGGTGGTCATCATGCTCGCGCCGTTGACCATTGAGATCGCGGAGCGCTTGAAGGGCTCTCTTTTTCTGTATTTGACGGCGTTGGCCATCAGCTCCAATGTGGTCACCACCGTCAGCATGGTGGCGGACCCGCCCGCCTTGATTCTGGCGATGGCCACCGGCATGAAATTTCTCGACTTTTACTGGTTTCAGGGTAAAATCGGCCTGGGCACTTTGTCCGTCATCGGCGTCGCAGTGGCGTTGGCGACGCTGTTGGCGCAGTTCCGGCATCTCAACGGCCGGGTGGATATTCAAGAGGAAAGGGTCGAGGTCGATTGGACGCCTATGGCGCTGTTTGTCCTAAGCGTGTTGGCGCTGGCTTTCATTCCCATGCGCCACCCCGGCGTGGTGGGGGCCGGTCTGGGCGTCGTCTCCCTTTTTCTGGGCCGCAAAAAACTCCGAGCCATGCTCGGGGAGTTTGACTGGGACACCCTCCTCTTTTTGGCGGGTATTTTTATCGTTGTGGATTGCGTCGAGAGGGTCGGCCTTCTGAAGGGGTTCACGGACTGGTTGAGCGGCACCGGATTAAGGAGCCCGGCGCTCTATCTTCTGATCATCACCTGGATGTCGGTGGCTTTATCCAGCTTCATCGACAACGTCCCCTTCACCGTGCTGATGATCCCGGTGTGCAATTATTTGGCGCTGTCGCTGGGCGCGAGCCCATGGCCCTTTTACTTCGGCATGCTGGTGGGGACGGGGATCGGGGGGAACATCACTCCCGTGGGCGCGACCGCCAATGTGCTGGCCTGCGGAATGCTGGAAAAGCGCGGCCACAAGATCGACACCCTGCAGTTCATGAAAATCAGCGTGCCTTTCTCCGTCGCCGCCGTCCTGGCGGTCCACCTCCTGATACAACTGATTTGGTTGTGATCCGGTTCCGGATGCGCGTCGTCAAATCTTGTGACATCCTACGCGACCTCCGCCGCAGGCTTTTGGTTTAGACGAACTTCGGTCAACTCCGTGATCAGGTTCCCAGCCCAGCGGTAAATGTAATTTTCCTTGACGGTCTCGCGCAGTCGCCGCATCCGGGACAACCTTTCCGCCGGGCTCATTTCCAGGGAGGAGCGGATCGCTTCGGCGGCCTGATCAAAGTCGTACGGATTGATGATCAAGGCGTCCCGAAGATCTCTGGAGGCGCCCGCGAACCTGTTCAGGATCCAGACCCCGTCGTTATCCTCCCTGGGGCCGCGTATTCTTTGGCGACAACATTCATGCCGTCGGAAAGGGATGTGACCAGGCAGACATCCGCGTTTCGGTAGTATGGCAGGTTCTATAGTCTCTTGAAGGCCGTTGGCCAATCCACCCGAAGCATCGCTTCAAAAACGCCGGCGCCGGTTCAGAAAAGGGTGTAACTTGCGATGGTGACAGCTATGTAGATTCCCAAAAGCCATCCGCCATAAAGTCGCTCAAAAT
>JACQRQ010000068.1 GCA_016206405.1 Elusimicrobiota bacterium
CCTTCCTCCTCCTCCTTAGTGAGCCAAACGCGCTTGAGCGTGTACTTCGGCTCCTCCGGCGGGACCGGAAGCTTGCCGTTCTCGTCGGCGGTTTCCCGGTCCGCGTCGCCGGCCCCCTGCCCGATCCAGGTTCCTCCGCAAGCCAGCAGGATCGGTTCGATGCCGGTCACCAAGCCGCTGGCGGGAACGATGACTTGAATTTTCCTGCCCTGGCGGACGTGCATGTAGGGCTCGCGGTTGGCAACGACGAAAAGCGGCCTTCCGTCGAGCTTCTCTTTGACTTGCTCCTTGAGCCTCTCCGGCGTCCAAAGCGATTGCGACTGTTGCCGGAGCTTGGCCTCCTCTTCGACGCTGGCGCGCGCCGCGGCCAGGCTTTGCGCCAGGTGCGTCGCCTCCGAAACCAGCGGCCCAAGGAAGTTCGCGGGCGGAGGGGGGGAGTCGGGCGATCGCCCTGAGCGAACCTGCCTCATCCAGTCAGCCATCTGATCGAGAGGGGCCAGGACGTTCCAGCGAACGATTAGGAGACTGATAAGGGATATCACCACGGCGTGAAAAAGAAGGCGGAAGAAGTTGTGCCGCCACATTTCGGAGAGCCGCGCGCGGATGAACGAGGCGTCGCGGACCATGGCCAAAGCCCCGACGACCGAATCCTGCGGCCGGATCAGCCCGACGTAGCGGTAACGGTCGCGGGTCAGCTTGGTGGTCGGGCCGCCCTCGGCGAAAGCCTGCGACACGAGGGGACGCAACGCCGGCAAATCGGACTCAAGCGCCGGCGTGAGAGCCAACTCTTCTTCCTTGGGGCCGAACAGGGCGATCCCGATCAATCTCTCGCGGTTTTCGTATTTTTCGACGGTTTTCCGCAGTCGTTTTTTGTCCTGGGCGGCGAGAGCCGGCGCGACGATGTCCTGCAAGGTGTCGGACATTACGGCGCTGCGCCGCTGCAGGTCCTCCACGAGGCGTTTTTTCTCGGCGCCGATCTGCCAATACGTGGAGACGGCCACTACCATGGTGGCGGCGAAGACCAGCGAAAAGATGAGCCGGACGGTGATGCGCATGGGCGCTGTCCTAATTCTACAATTTTGCGCTAAGACTGCGGCCAAAATCCGAGAACGAGCCGCGGCTTTTCAGCGGAGTTCCGGCGCGATCCAGAGAACCGCTACCTTTTGCGCAGAAGTTCGAGGAATTTGTTGTCGGTTGAGAGAATGAGCGCGCTGTCCTGGGGGATGCCCTTCTTATAAGCTTCGAGTGTCCGTATGAATTCGTAGAACTGCGGGTCCAGGTTCATGGCCTGGGCGTAGATTCGGATGGCTCGGCCTTCCGCTTCTCCTTTTATCGTCTGGGCCTTTCGGTAGGCCTCGGACTCGATGCCCTGGAGGTCTTTGTTGATCTTGCCCTGGATCTTGGCCTGCTCGCCCAGGCCCACGGACCGGATTTTCTGCGCGATGCGCTGTCTTTCCGAAATCATGCGCTCGTAGACCTTTGCCTCCACGCTGGCTTCGTAGGAGATGCGCCTCAATTGCACGTCGATGAGATCGACGCCGAACTCCTTGAGCCCTTTTTTGGCTTTCTCAATGATGATGTTGCTCAGTTCCTCCCGGCCGACCGAGACGGGCTCGATCTCGCCGGTCACCTCCTCCTCGGCCCCGGGCAGGATATCGTCTTTCTTTTGGGCCTCCCCCTTCGTCCTGACCTTGTCGAGCAGGGAATTGGAATTGCGCACCGCCTCGACCAGGTTCTGGTTGGATATCGTGTCGCGCGTGGCGGAGTCCAGGATGCCGTTGAGACGCCGCACCGCGCCGGCCTCGGTCTGCATCGTTTGAATAAACAGCAAAGGATCGACGATGCGCCATCGAGCGGTCGTGTCCACCCAGATATACTTCTTGTCCTTGGTGGGAATCTGATTGGGATCGCCGTCCCAATTAAGAATCCGGTTGTCGAGGCGATGGACCTTCTGGATGAAGGGCAATTTTATGTGCAGCCCCGCCTTCGTCACCGCCGTTCCGATCGGGCGGCCGAATTGGGTGATGACCGCTTGCTCCCACTCCGGGAGCGTATAGACGGCGGCGCTCACGGCCAATAGGACCGCCGCCGCGAGTATGGCCGCAGCGGCGCGAATGTCGTTTCTCACGGCGTCCCTCCCGCCGCGGATGGCTCCCCTTTCTGGGGAAAAACCGGGAGAAGCCCTTGAATTCCCTTATCCACGATGGTCAGACTCTTGATCCGGCCGTAGAGTTCCTCCATCGTCTCCAAATAGAGCCGCGTCCGCGTGACGGTGGGGGCGGTGTTGTAGGCCGCGAGCATCGAGCGAAAGCGGGCCGCATCGCCCTCGGCCCGGTTGACCACGGCCGTGGCGTAGCCCTGGGCGTCGCGGATCGCTTGCTCCGCCTTGCCGCGGGCCTCCGGGATGACTTTGTTGTATTCCCGTTCGGCTTGGTTGATGGCCTTTTCCTGTTCTTGCTTGGCGGCGTTGACCTCATTGAAGGCCGGCTTGACCGGCTCCGGCGGGTTGACGTTTTGGAGCTTGACCGTGACGATGCGCAGGCCGATGTCGTAGCGGTCGAGCACCTCCTGGGTCAGGCGTTGGGCTTCGTCGGCGATCTCCACGCGTCCGGTGGTGAGGACCTCGTTGACCGTCCGGTCGCCGACCACCCGGCGCATTACGGACTGGGAGACATCGCGAAGGTTTTTTAAGACCTCGCGGGTGTTGAATAAAAATTTCTTCGGGTCGGAGACCTGGTATTGCACGATCCATTCTACATCGCCTACGTTGAGGTCGCCTGTAAGCGTCAGCGACTCCGCCCGCAGCGACTTGTCCGTGACCTCATCGTCGTCGGCCCGTCTGCCGGAGGAGCGGAAACCGAACTCCTCCTGAAGGATGATTTTGGTCTTGACCTTGATGGCGCGGTCCATGAGGGGAAGCTTGAAATGCAGTCCTGGGGATTGGGTGGATAGGTAGCGGCCGAAGCGCAGGATGACGGCCTCCTCGCTCGGCTCCACCGTATAGACCGAGCTGAAGAGAATCAATGCAACGGCCACCGCGACGACGGCTCCGAGCAACGGGCCCAAGAAGCGGGAACCGTCGTGAAACTTCTCCGAAAAGGCACGCAACATGTCCCGGACTTCCTCGCCGGGATCTTCCCAGGGTTCGGCCATTGTCTCCAGCGCCTCTCTTCGCCCTTGCAAATAAAAATCGCCATCCGCGCGATGGGACGGCGATCAAGACGAAAGGCCGTTTACCCGACGCGGAGGATGGCGGCCCGACCACCCGACGACCTCCGGGGCTAAAGTCCAACCCCGGACCCTTGAGTCCGACGATTCATTGAAACACTTTATCGCGCCGCCGTCAAGCTCTTGGGCCCATCGGCGCGCCGGTTCCGTAGTAATATGCTTCGCATCGCGAGGTGCTCGAAGAATTCACTCTGGGAGCGTTGGGACCGGCGGATATTATTTGCAGGGAAGCTATGGGCCGTCTGCTGCCCGGCGTTTCTTCCAAGACGGCGCGTTTGTCAGATTCTTACGATCAGGCAACGGAGCAGGCGCACTATCAATCGGCCGGAACCCTTGCCAAGGGGGCGCCGGCCTCTGCATTATGCCCGAATCTCGAAACCCTCCATCATCTCCTGCATCACTTCCCGGAGTATGGGATTGGGTTTTGGGTGCCGGCCGCATATAAACCAGATGTACTCCTTAATGCCCACCGGCTTAACGTGCAGTTTCCTCAACCTGCCATGGACCACATCCTGTTGCACCGTCAACGCGTCCATGGCCGCAACCCCCTGGCCGCGCAAAGCTAGAAACTGAAGAACGTCGAAATCTTCAATCTCCGCTTCCACCGATACGGCGACCTTGTGCCGGCACAGGAACAGATCCACTTCCTTGCGCACCGGGTTTTCCGGCGCCATGAGGAGCATCGGCAACTTCGACAGGTCGGATGGGAACCGCCGAATCCGCTCCTTAAGCTTGGGAACAGCGACGAAAAGGATCGGGATCGTCCCGGCCAGCCGGCTTCTAAACTCCACACCGAGCTCGTTGGAAAAATCCACGTTGGATACGACGAGATCCAGCCTGTGGTTCTCCAGACGCTTGCGCAGATCCTCAAGCGGTCCTCCCAGGACGCTGACCCGGAGTCTGCCGTCGATCTTGTAGACGCGCTCGAGTATCCGCGCAACGACATGCCGGGAAACGGAACCGGCGATTCCCAGGCGCAGCCGCGCATGGATCATGCTGTTGCCGGGCTGGAGCGCCGCGGCAAGCTCCTCCCCCTGGGAAAAGATGCGTTCGCAATAGTCGAAGGCGACCCGGCCGTCGGTCGTAAGCGCAACGCCCTTGCGGCTGCGGTATAGCAGCTGCTTGCCGAAGGATCGCTCCAACTGCTGAATCTGCATGCTTAAAGCGGACTGCGATAGGAACAAACTCCGGCAGGCCAGCGAAATGCGCCCCGCCTTGGCCGCGACCCAAAAGTAGTACAGGTGGTGGTAGTTCAGAGGCAACAAAGGTAAATTCCTTTCCTAAACTCGCCGGACGCAGGCCGAGCGGTTTTCTTTGATGGATATTCGACCATCGATTTAATCTCCATTGCCAATATATTATATCTATTTTACC
>JACQRQ010000069.1 GCA_016206405.1 Elusimicrobiota bacterium
GGGTGATTTCATCTTTTCCATCGGATTCCAGCGCCGCCTCTATCTTGTCAAAATTGATTTCCCAGCGGTTGCTGCCTTCCGGCTTATGAATGTAGCCCTGAATTTCAAGGAGGCTGAGCAAATTGGTGGCGCGCGCGGAGGAGCCGAAGTGGGCCTTGAGGAGGTCTTGGGAAATGCGCCGCCTTTCGCTGACCAGCTTGAGCGCGGTCAACAGCTCCTTTTTGTGCTGCGTGGCTTTTTCCGGATCGTCGAGTTCCTCCGGGGTCGTCGCGTAGAGAGCCTCATAGGCAGGGCGTCCCTGCTTGCGCAAGAAATCGGCGATGCGCTTGATCTCGCTTTCCGAGACATAAGCCCCCTGGATGCGCGACGGCCTTTGAGCGCCGGTCGCCAAATAGAGCATATCCCCGCGGCCCAAAAGGTCCTCGGCCCCCTGCGCGTCCAAAATGACGCGCGAATCGACTTTGCTGATGACCTGCAGAGAGACGCGGGCCGTCAGATTCGCCTTGATGATGCCGGTGATCACGTCCACCGAGGGACGCTGGGTCGAAAGGACCAAGTGTATTCCCACGGCCCGCGCCATCTGGGAGAGCCTCTGGATGGAGTCTTCCACGGCGTCTTTAGAGGTGAGCATAAGGTCCGCCAGTTCGTCGATGATGACGACGATGTAATACTCTTTGGGCTCGCCGCGCCGCGCGGCCTCCTCGTTGTAAGAGGAGATGCTGCGCACGTTGTATTTGGAAAATTTATCGTAGCGCTGCTCCATAATTTTGGTCAAAGCTTTGAGCGAGCGCGCCGCCGCCTTGGGATGGGTGACGACGGAGACGTCCCGCGCGGGAGTCTGGGGGTCGTAAAGATGAGGGATGCCTTCATAAAAGGTGAGCTCCAGGCGCTTGGGATCAACGAGCAGCAGCTTGACCTCATCCGGGCGGGCGCGGAAAAGGATGGAGAGGATCAGCGCGTGGATGAAGACGCTCTTGCCGCTGTTGGTGGCGCCGGCCACGAGCAAATGCGGCATCTGGACCAGATCGTCGACGAGCGGCTTTCCCTCGGCGGTTTTGCCCATCGCGATGACCAGCGGCGATTTGCTACGGGTGAAGCCCTCCGATTCCATGATTTCCCGCAGGCCTACGATGGCCGGCTGGCGGTTCGGTATCTCGATGCCGATGGCGGCTTTGCCGGGTATCGGCGCCAAAATCCGGATGCTGGAGGCCTGCATCGCCAGCGCCAAGTCGTTGGAAAGGGTGACGATCGAACTCACCTTGACCCCGGGCGCGGGCGTCAACTCGTAACGGGTGATGACCGGGCCGGGGCTAAAGCCGCTGGAGCGGGCGTCGATTCCGAAATTATGCAGCGTCTGTTCCAGGCGCCGCATCGAATCGCGCACTTCCTCGCCGGTGGGACCATGAAAGGCTACGGCTTGCTCCAGCAGGCTCACGGGCGGCAATTCATACGGCGGGGCGACGACGGGGGCGGCTTTGCCCGGCGGCGACGCCGCGTTTTTGGCTGGAGGCTGAGCCGCCTCCTCCAATCCAGGCGCGCCGTTCTGCGGCTCGAGCGCGGCGCGGGACCGGGAAGCCGGCGGCGCCGCGGCATCGGATATTTGAGTCGCTTCGGAGAGTTCCGGGAAAGGGGTCGGCGAGATGGGAAGGCCCGGCAGCGGGTCCGGTTGGGAGCTGTTTTGCGGAGCGAGCGCCTTCATTTGGCGGGTCAGTTCCTTGCGGGCCTCGACCCAGTTTTTGTAGTCCTGCCAAAGCCAGCGACCAAATTGGAGGAATAATTTATCCCAGGCGATGTCGAAGAGAAAATAGGAGCTCAAGAAAAAAAGAAAAATTGCCGCGATCCAAACCCCGGCGGCGCCGGAGGCGGCCGCGATGAATCTGAAGACCGCCGCGCCGGCGGTTCCCCCCCACGCGTCGAAGCCGAACTGGCGCCCCGCGGCGGCCGCCAGGGACAGCATCGATAGAAAAAAAAGGCCTGAAAAAAAGGCGAACAAAACAAGGCTGAAGGGCCGCCGCGACAGGGTTTTTCCGAAAAAGCCGTAGAGCAGAAAGGCGGGCAAAAGGTAGGCGAAGCGGCCAAAAGCTTTAAAAAGAGATTCTGATAGGGCACGGCCTACGGGGCCCGAAGAGGCGGGAAAAATCAGAAGCCAGGCGACCCAGAGGGCGGCGGCTAAGACCGTGGCGGCGCGACCCGCGGACACTACAAAGGAGGTTTTTGCCGGCCGCCGGCTCTTGCGCGAAAGCCTCTGGTAAAAATGACGAGCCGGGTCAAATTTGTATGCCATCGGCGGGAATTTGAGCGTCGCCGGCCGAAGCCGGAGCGGCGGCCCCCTGCGCGGAGCTTCGGGGACCCGGTGGCGCCAGTGGCGCGGCGGCCCCCTGCGCGGACCTTCGGGGACCCGGATGCGCCGGCCCCTTCGCAGAGTTCAGGGACGATGGAAGCTCCGGTGGAGCCTGACGAGGCGCGGCGGCTTTGCGGACTTGATAGCCGAGATCGGTCAGGCTGAGTTCAATGCTTCCTTTATAAAGCAGGGTCCCCAAAGCCAAATAAAGCATGGAATTGGATATCCGGAGGTTGAGCTTGAGCTGAACGGTGTCTTCCTTGGCGCCATCGGCCAGGCGTTTTTCGATAAGCCCTGCGATTTCCCGAACTTTTTGCTGCATCGCGTCGCTCATTTTAGCGTTTCAACTCTATGGCAAAAAGGTCCTGGTTGACTTTGACCGGTTTGCCGTCCTCGATGAGGGCTTTTAGAATTTTGCAGGGAAACTCGGCCTTTATTTCGTTAAAAACTTTCATGGCTTCTATAAGGCAGAGCGTCTGGCCTTCTTTGACTTTGCCCCCCTCCCTGACGAAAGGCGGGCTGGAGGGCGTGGGCGAGCGGTAAAAAATACCCATCATGGGGCTGCGGATCGCAGGTCCGGACCGCGTTTCCGCCGGGCCCTCGACTGCCTCCGTCTGAGGAACGGGAGGCGCTGAGGCCGGCGCCGCGCCGCCGGCTGGGGCTCCTGGGGCCCAGGGGACTGCTCCTGAGGTTGCGGAGCGAACCGTCGCGGCCGAAGCCGCTGACGCCGGGGAACGGCGGATGAGGCGGATCAGCCGGCGATTGTCCGCGATCTCCAGATGCTGGAGTCCCTGCTCCTGCATGAAGCCGTAGGCTTCCCTCAATTCCTGGAGAACGCCGCCGGCTTTGCGGGGCGGCGTCTTCATCGGGGGCTTGGCCCCGCTCATGGTTTCCGGAAAGAGCCTCTGCGCGCGTTTTCCGGGCGCGAAGAGCCGCGGTTCGGGCGATCCCCGCCCGTGAGTTCCGAGCCGGGAAAGAGCACGGCTTTGCGGGAAAGGCGAATTTTGCCCATATTGTCGATCTCGAGGACTTTGACTTCCACCTCGTCTCCCTCGTGCAGGACGTCCTCGACGCGCTCTACCCGCTTGTTGTCGATTTGGGAGATGTGCAGGAGCCCTTCCTTGCCGGGAAGAATTTCCACGAAGGCGCCGAAGTTGAGCACGGAAACGACCTTGCCTTTGTAGATTTTGCCGACCTCGGCGTCCGCCATGCTGTACTTGATAATTTGCAGGGCCGCTTCGGCTTTAGGGCCATCAGTGCCGCAGACGAAAACGTTGCCGTCGTCGTCAACGTCGATCTCCACCTCGTATTCCTCGCACAGCTTGCGTATGTTCTTGCCCCCGGGGCCGATCAAGGCGCCGATCTTGTCCACGGGGATTTGAATTCTATGCATGCGGGGCGCGTATTTGGAGAGTTCCTGGCGCGGCTGGCGGATGGCGGAGTCCATGAGGTCCAGGATATGGAGCCGGCCGGTCCTGGCCTGCTCCAGGGCCTCCTTCATGATGCTTAAAGACAGGCCGTCGATCTTGATGTCCATCTGAATCGCGGTGATGCCTTTGCGGGATCCGGCGATTTTGAAATCCATGTCGCCGAGATGATCTTCCAAGCCCATGATGTCCGACAAAATAGCGTGGCGATCGCCGCCGCTGATGAGGCCCATGGCGATGCCGCTGCAGGACGCCCGCAGTGGAACGCCGGCGTCAAACAGCGCCAAAGAGCCGCCGCAGACGGAGGCCATGGATGAGGAGCCGTTGGATGCCAGTATATCGGAAACCAAGCGCAGGGTGTAGGCAAAATCTTCCTCCGGCGGAAGCAGAGGCCAGAGCGCGCGCCTGGCGAGGGCTCCGTGGCCGATCTCCCGGCGTCCCGGCCCGCGATCAGGCTTGACTTCGCCCGTGGAAAAGCCGGGAAAATTATAGTGGAGAAGAAAGCGCTCCTTGTATTCCCCGTCCAACTCGTCCATAATCTGCTTGTCCCGAGTGGTCCCGAGCGTGGTGGAGACCAGGGCCTGGGTTTCGCCCCGCGTGAAAATGGCGGAGCCGTGGGTGCGCGGCAGCACCGACAGAAGGATTTGAATGGGCCTCACCTCGTCGAGCTTGCGGCCGTCGGCGCGGACTCTCTCGTCAAGCACCATCCGGCGGCTTTCGTCGTAGAGGATGTCGTCGATCAATTTACGGATGAGCGGGGCGCTGTCCGGGAATTTCTCGGCCAGCGCTTTTTGCGCCTTGTCAACGACGGCGCGGATCGCCGCGTCTCTTTCGGATTTTGCCAGGAACTGCCTGAGAACCTTTTTAACCGGCTCCTGGGCCAGCGCGGCCGTCTCCGCCTTCATTCCTTCCGGAAAAACGAAAGGCGTCACGGTCTTTTTGGGCGCGCCGACCTTCTTCTGCAGCTCAAGCTGGGCGCCGCAGAGCTTGTCGATCTCCGTTTTGGCGGCGCCGAGGGCCTCCAGCAACAGGTCCTCCGGAAGCTCGGAGGCTCCGCCCTCCACCATCATGATGCCTTCTTTGCGTCCGCTGACGACCATTTCCAGGTCGGAAACGACGCGCTCATCCTTGCTGGGATTGACGATGAATTTTTCGTTGACGCGGCCGATGCGGACCGCTCCCACCGGACCTTCCCAGGGAATGTCGGAGAGCAGAAGAGCGCAGGAGGCGGCGTTGATCGCCAGGACGTCGGTGTCATTTTGCGTGTCGGCCGATAATACGATGATGGGGACTTGAGTCTCGGTGTTATAAAACTCGTTGAACAACGGCCGCAAAGATCGGTCCACCAGCCGGGAACTGAGGACCTCCTTTTGCCTGGACCTGCCCTCCCGCTTGAAAAATCCCCCGGGAATTTGTCCGGCGGCGTAATAGCGCTCGCGGTAGTCCACCGTCAGAGGGACGAAATCCGGGAATCCCGCTTTGGGGTTGCTGGCGGCGGTGGCGGTCGCCAGGACGACGCTTTCGCCCAGGGTCACCAACGCGGCGCCGTTGGCGAACTTGGCCAGGCCGCCGGTCTCGAATTTCAAGACCCCGGCTCCTACTTTTGCTTCGATGCTCGTTTTGCTGGTGCTGTTGTTTGATTGGGTCATAGGGGTGTCCTTATATAAGCCGGAAGGATAATCCATGCGGAATTTCCAGCCGGCTTGGATTTGAGGTTATTTCCGAAGTTCAAGCTGTTTGATGACCTTCTGATAAGTGGAAGGCCCTTCCCTTTTGAGGTAGGTGAGAAGGCGTTTCCGCTTTCCAACGAGCTTGAGAAGGCCCAGCTGCGTGTGATGATCTTTGCGGTGGAGCTTTAAGTGCTCGGAAAGGTATTGAATTCGCTCGGTCAGCAAAGCAACTTGCACGGAGGTGCTTCCGGTGTCGGTTGGCTTTTCCCTAAACTTCGCAACGACCTCTTTTTTTCTGGTTTTTGTCATCATTTAAGGATAGTTTAGAAGTTTAGGAGCCGACTGTCAAGAAATTTCCATCCGCGGACGGCCTTCATTCTGCTCCGCGCGCCTCCCCGGCGCTGAAAATAAGGCGGATGAGGGCTTCGGTGAACGCGCGGGGCTCGGTCTGCGGGCGCCGAAACCAAGCGCGCGGCGCGCCGCGCGGGCGGACCGTGTCCTCATGGTCGGTCGCCGCCAGATGGATTTCCCTGCTTCCGGGAATGACGGCGTGCTCGGGGACGATGAAGCCGTCGTTTTCCCTGCCCGTTCGGCGGCGGATAATCCCGCGATAAACCGGGAACCGGCAAAAGACGTCGTCCGCGACGCTCGCCACCGACCAGGTGGGCACTTTCTCGGCCGGGAAGGGATAAGCCCGCGTGAACTCTTTGCGGCTGCGAGTCGTGACATCCCATACCGATTGCGTTTGACCGCCCAGCAAAGGCGCCAGAAATCCGGCCAAAACCCTCAATGCGCCGACTTCCAGCCAAAGGTCGGCGATTGGGGAGCCCTGGTATGGCGCCTGCACGCTCACAAAGCGCCGGATGCGCGGTTGGGTCTCGGGAAAGAGCGTCAGCGCCGCGGCGGCGTCAACGGCTCCCTTGCTGTGTCCGATGATAACCAGCGGTTTTGAGGACGACAAAATCAAGTCCTTGAGGATCGCCGCGTTGGCGGCGACGGGGCCGACGGTGTTGATTTCCCAGGCGATTTTGGCCTCCAGGCCGAAGCTCTGAAGCGTCTTCAGGGGGAGTGTAAAGTAGCCCGGAGCGAAACGCGACATGTGGCCGGGAACCAGCAGGTAGGCGTATTGCGTCGACTCGGGCGGCAGGGGCGCGGGCGCCCCGGTTTGACGGCTCCGGTAAAGCCGGACGTATCTTTCGGTGCAATCCATTCAATCGCCGGGCTCGGTCTTCACTATTTTGAAGGTCTTGCGCCCGGCCGGCAAATCCACGGACACCTCATCTCCCATTTTGTGGCCGAGGACTCCCTGAGCCAGGGGAGCGAAAACGGAAATTTTTCCTCCCAGCGGATCGGATTCCTCCTCGCCCACCAAAGTGTAGGCCAACTCTTCGCCGCTTTCCTTCTCCTGCAGCGTCACCTTCACCCCGATTCGCACTTCGTCTTTGGGGATGTCCAGCTCCTCGATGATTTGCGCCGTCCTGATTTTTCGCTCGACCTCATCGATTCGCCTTAGAATCTCGGCTTGCCGTTCCTTGGCGTAGGTGTATTCGGCGTTTTCGCGCAGGTCTCCTTTTTCAGCGGCCTCGCCTATTTCCTTGGAAAGTTTTCGCTTGTGCTCCTTCAACTTCGCCAGATCGGTGACGAGCTTCTCATAGCCTTTACGGCTTAGGTAGCTGCCGGCCATTGCGCCTCCGCAAACCGTGATTTTTCGCGACGAAAAACAATTATACCTTCTGCCCCGGAACGGGTCAACTTTCCGGCCGCCGCGGGGCGCCGTGTTCGCGCCGGAGCAGTTCCCGCCTCAATAGATTAAAAGCCGCGCTGACGGCGCGCTCTTTGACGACGCGCCTTTCGCCCGGAAAAACGCTCTTTTGGACGCACACCGTCCCGTTGGGGCGGGACAGGGCCACGTAGGCAAGCCCCGCGGGTTTCCGGGAACTCGCGCCGCCGGGCCCGGCGATGCCCGTGATGGCCACGGCATAGTCCGTCCCGAACGCGCGTTGGGCGCCCCGCGCCATCTCGGCGGCGCACCGGCGGGAAACCGCCCCATGGCGCGCCAGCGTGGCCGCGCGCACGCGCAACTCCCGCCGCTTGGCTTCGTTCGAATAGGCGACGACGGATCCCAAGAAGTACTTCGAGCTGCCAGGCACGTCCGTCAGGCGGTCGGTGAATAGGCCGCCGGTGCAGGACTCGGCCGCCGACAAGCTGGCCCCGCGCTTTCGCAGCAGCGCGCCCACCGCCGACTCCAGAGTCTTCGGGCCCTGCGCGACAAGGTAGGAGCCCAGAGATTTTGCGATGGCGCGCTGCGCCCGCATCAGACGGCGCCGCAGGCGGCGGCGGTCGGGCGCCTGCGCGAAAACGTGTATGTCCACTTTGGCGATGGATCCCAGGATGGTAAATTCCAGTCCGTCTCCGGCGGCGGCGGCGATCTTCGCCAATTTTTCGCCGGCGGCCGACTCCGTGACTCCGGCCAGGTGAAAAACTTTTTTTCCCCGCGCGCGCCCGGCGGGATAACGGCGGCGGATGGCCGCCACGACTTGATTTTCCAGAATCGGGGCCAGCTCGCGCAAAGGGCCAGGGAGCAGAAAAACCAATTTCGCGGGGACGCCCGGCGATTTGATTTGAACGAACTGCGCCGGCGCGGAACCTCGCTTGTTGTCGAACACCCGGGCGGTCTTGAGGATGCGCGCCTCTTTTTTGTTTTCGGGACCCGCGCGCAGCCGGTAGCGGCGAAACTTCGCTCTGATTTTCCGATATTCCCCGGGCCGGAACCGCAGCGGAATGCGCAGCGCTTGCGAAAGAGCCTCGGCGGTGAGGTCGTCGAAGGTCGGGCCCAGGCCCCCGGTGGAGATCACGACGTCGGAGATTTTAAGGCTCGCCTTGAAAGCGCCGCGTATCTGCGGCAGGCGGTCGGGAACGGTGACTTGATCGCTCAAAAAAAAGCCGCCGCTCTCCAGCGCTTCGGCGATGTGGGGCACGTGGGTGTTGAGCTGTCCCCGGAGCAATTCCGTGCCGACGCAGAGCAAGGTTATCTTGACTTCGCCCATTCAGTGAAAATAGCCGCCGGCCTTGGGCGGGGCGGCTTGACCCGGGGAGGCGTTTATCTCCCCGAAGCGCGCCTCGTATTTATGGAGGTTGTCCTGGACGGCGGCCGCCAGCCTCTTCATGTGGACGGGAGAGCAGACGACGCGGGCCAAGACCCGGGTCTTGGGAGCTTGGGGTTGGTGAAAATCGAAATCGATCACGAACTCGGTTTCCGAATGCGTGATGAAGGCGAGGTTGGAGTAAGTGCCTTTGGCGGTGGCGTCGTCGATCTCAATTTGAATCTGATTTTTGGGTTCTTCCTCCATGGCGGCTCCTCCTTATGCGGTCGGCAGCAACTCTTTGATGGCGGACTCCAGCAGGCCGAAATCGATAGGCTTTGCCAGCAGCCTCACTTTCGGCGATTGAGGAACCACCTGAATCGCCTTGTCCAAGGCGACGGCCGTCACGAAAATGACGGGGATGGAGGCGGTGACCGGAGATTCCTGCAGCGTCGCGTAGGCCGTGGT
The DNA here is from genome assembly GCA_016206405.1 of Elusimicrobiota bacterium. Taxonomy (GTDB): domain Bacteria; phylum Elusimicrobiota; class Elusimicrobia; order O2-12-FULL-59-9; family O2-12-FULL-59-9; genus O2-12-FULL-59-9. Next base: position 8,990 of record JACQRQ010000069.1, read on the forward strand.
CCCGTAGGCGTGGGGCATCATGATGTCGGAGATGATTAGGTCCGGCTTCCATTCCTGCGCTTTCAACGAGGCTTCCACGCCGTCGTTGACGGTCACCACTTGATGTCCTCGGGACTCCAAAAAATCTTTGAGCAGATCCCGGATCTGCTCCGTATCCTCGGCAACCATGATAAGGCTCATCGCGCCGTGAGTATAACATATTTTGCGGCGGAGGAAAATCGCTTGTGCCCCAAGCGTTTTTTATATAGAATGGAAGGTCGAATGCCGAAAAAATCCGGATTGCTTTTTATTCTTTCGGCGCCTTCTGGAGCCGGCAAGTCGACGATTTACCGCAAGCTGGCCCTGCGGAACAAAAACGTGCAATTCATGGTCACCTGCACGACCCGGCTTCCGCGAAAGGGCGAGCGGAACGGACGCCATTATTTTTTTCTCACTACGGAGGAGTTTCAGCGCCGGATCCAGGCCGGAAGGTTCGTCGAATGGGCCCGGGTCCATGACCGCTATTACGGCATCCCGAAGGAGCGGATGGAGGCGTCGTTGAGACAGGGCAAGACGGTGCTTTTGGCGGTCGACGTGCAGGGCGCCCAAACTCTCAAGGAAAAATACCCCGGGGCGGTGCTTTCCTTTTTGGTCCCGCCGTCCATGGCCCATCTTCGCGGGCGCTTGGAGCGGCGCAAGGAAAGCCGCGAATCGATAGAAAAGCGCCTGCATCGGGCGGAGGCGGAACTCCTGCACGTGGTCAATTACGATTATGTCGTCGTCAACGACCGTTTGCCGCAGGCGGTGCGTCAATTTGAGGCGATTCTTACGGCCGAAAGTTTGAGGGTGTCCCGTTTCCTTCAGAACGCCCCTGAAAATTTAGCCGTCAATTGGAACGGAGGGCATGCATGGAACCGAAAGTCAAGAAAGTCGAAGATCCAAAGAGTTTACAGCCCCTCAGTTTGAAGGAGTTGATTCTCGACAAGGCCCAACATAAATACACGCTGGTGCCTTTGGCCGCCCGCTGGGCCAAAGAAATAAAAAAAAGGGAAGACCACCGCCACCTCACCAACATGGAAGTCCTGGAAGCGGCGCTCAGCGGCGTGATCACCGGCGATTTCACGTGGGACAAGCTGCCCAAGCAGGCCGATGAAAACGGCGCCGCGGCTCCTGAAGTCAAAGACGAAAAGCCCGCGGAACCCGCCGCCAAGAGCAAGAAAAAAGCGAAGTAACCCCTACCAGTGGTTTCGCCGACTTTGCCTGAGCCGGAAAAATCGATCGATCTCGTCCGGGAACTCAAGGCCCGCGTGGAGCTGGGGCGTGGAGAGCATTGGACATTCTCTCCCGCCGCGCATCCGGGTCCCCTGCCCCGTGTCGGAGACACGGGACGATTGGAGCCGCAGAGCGGCGTGTCGAGCGCTGCGAAGGGGCCGGCGCATTCCGCCTCCGCAACGCCTGACATCGCAGGGAATCTCGCCCGCCTGAAAGCGGAAGTGGAGCAGTGCCGCAAATGCCCACTGGGCCATCACAGGCTAAATCCGGCCTTCGGCGTGGGAGCGCCGGACGCCCGAGTGGTCTTCATCGGGGAAGGGCCGGGCTTTGACGAGGACCGCCTCGGAGAGCCTTTTGTCGGCAAGGCCGGACAGCTTTTGGATAAGATCCTTGCGTCGATAGGCTTGAGCCGCCAAACCGTCTATATCGCCAACATCGTCAAATGCCATCCGATGCGGGATCCCGAGCATCCGGAACTGCGCGGAAACGACCGCCCTCCCGAGCCGGAAGAGATATCGGCGTGCTTGGGTTATTTGGAAAAGCAGCTTGAATGGATACGCCCCAAAATCATCGTAACCTTGGGAGCGGTCGCCGCGCGGGTGATGCTGCGCACCCAGAGCGGCGTAACCGCCTTGCGCGGCCGTTGGCAGGAGCGCCCCGTCTGGACTTTCGGGCCGCCCGTGAAGATTTTGCCGACTTACCACCCGGCCGCGCTTCTGCGCAACCCCAAACTAAAAATTGACGTCTGGGAAGATATGAAAAGCCTTAAAAAAGAGTTAGAATCCACTTAGTGCTGCGACCGGATAATAGTGCATGTATTGGAGGCCCTAGCCTGAGACGATTTCAAGGCGCAACGAGCGAGCAGAGCGGTGGCTCTGTGAGCGAGGCGCAACGCAGAAATCGGCCGGGATCGGGCCTCCCCTCTCCAAGGAGTTTCGCTGAAAA
>JACQRQ010000013.1 GCA_016206405.1 Elusimicrobiota bacterium
CCCCGCAGCACTGCGAAGGGGGCCAAAGGGCCCAGGCGCCGCATAGGACCAAAGGGCAATTCAAGCTTGACATGCCGGCGCGGAATTGTTTAGGATAGTGTCAAGCCGATTCCCGAAGCCAGAACATTTTTGTTTCACCCGGGAATTGGTTTTTTTATCCGGATCCGTTGGAGACCTTAACGAGGAGCGTGTTATGCTAAAAAAAGCCTTCCGCCGGCCGGCCGCCGCCGTATGCTTCGTCCTCTTAAGCTTTGGTGCGATGTCGGTTCGCGCGGGCCAGCCCCGCGCCGGTTCCGACGAGATTATCCGGCGGCTGGGTCCCCAGGTCGGGTTGAGCCTCGATCAACGCGGCGACATCGTGTACCTGCGGCCGGACTTTGTGACCGGCCTCACGACGCAGCAAAAGCTCTCGCCCCAAGCCGCAAAAAGAATCATCGGATTTTTAAAATCATCCGACGGCAAGAACCCGCAGGCGGCGATGGCCGACGCCTTGAAGAGCTTCCTCAAGCCTTATCTGAGCGGCGCAGGCTCATCCTTGGAAAGCATGCTTTTCAGCCGCGACGCCCAAGGCAGATTGATTTTGACCCCCACCGGCCAAAATGTGCTGATGGATATATTGACCGCTCAAGACGGGGTTTTGCTGGCCCCCAAACCGCCGGCTCCCGGAGCGTTGGCCAGCCTCAAAAACCTGGAAAAAACGGGACAAGAAAGCATGGACTCTTTGAGCCGCGGCGGAGACCCGTCCTTCGCCAACGCGGCCATCGGGCGCGATTTCGATCACGCCTCCTTGAGCAAAGACGAAGTTTATGCCTTGCAGCCTTTTAATTGGGAGAGCTTGGGCTCTCAGAAAGAGCGGGATTTAGCCCTTCAGTCCTTCGGAATATCGCCGGAGGCCGCCCGGGACCAGGACCATTCTCTGCGGGTGCTCGTCGCCGCCGAAAAGCAGGTCCAAAAAAACCGCTTATTCGTCCAAGAAGCCCGCTCCGATTCGGGCGCCATCTATAAGGAATCCGGCTTAAACCCGTCGCTTTTTGAAAAGCACGGCGCCAAAGTCGTCCGCGCCATGGGCAATTTAGTGGCGGTGGACGTCCCGATGGCCCAAGCCGCCTCTTTGGGAAAGTCTCTGGAACAAAAAGGAATATCGAGCCGGCCTGCGCGCATCGTGCAGGCGGCGGTGGCCGCCCTGGGTTCGGCCCCGACTTGGACGTCTCCGCTGCGAAGCGCGCTGCCGTTCGGGAACCTCTCGAAGGCCGCGACCGCCATCCAGCCGCAAAACTTCGCCAGCCGGGACATTCTAAAAGTCTCCGGCCTGTGGAATCGGGGCATGCAGGGAAGCGGCTCCATCGTCGGCATCATCGATTCGGGATTGGACGCCTCGCACCCGGATTTCAAGGACCGGGTGCTTTTGGAAATGGACTTCACCAGCAGCGACCCCGCCAAGAAAGACACCAAAGATTATGTCGGCCACGGAACGCATGTGGCGGGCTCGGTCGGCGGCTCCGGAGCCGCTTCGGACGGCCTCTATAAAGGAATGGCTCCGAAAACGCGCTTCGTCATCGCCAAGGATTTCGGTCGCAGCGGCTCCACCACCGAAGATACGATCATCGCCGCCATGAAAGCGCTCAAGGGCCTTCCGAAGGAAACCCGGCCGCAAGTCGTCAATATGAGCTTGGGCGGCCCCGGCTCTCCAGACCACATCCTGAGCGTGACGGCCAACGAAATGATGGTCAAGGACAATATCATGATGGTGGTCGCCGCCGGCAATTCCGGGCCCAAGCCGCAGACCATCGGAACGCCCGGCAACGCGCGCTACGTCCTGACGGTGACGGGGGTCAACAAAGACCGCAAAATACCCACCTTCCCATCTCGCGGACCCATCAAGACCGCCGATGGAAATTACATCAAGCCCGACATCTCAACCGTCGCGGGGGACGTCAATTGGAGCAAGATCGGCATGAAGAAGCGCTTGTCGATATGGTTCCGCCGGGAATTCGGGGCGCAAGAGACGGAAAATCCGATCGTGCCTTTTTCTCCGGAAACGACGCCCAAAGAAACTCCGGCCCAAGAATCCTGCTATTACGACCCGGGGGTCATCTCCGCGCGCTCCAAGGACGACGCGGATACCGCCTGCAGTTTGGCCGGCAACGCCAAGTACCGTTTCATGACGGGAACTTCGATGGCCAGCCCTCTGGCGGCGGGGATCGACGCGGTTATCATCGGCTATCTCAACGAAAAGGGAGCGGCCTACGCCGCCGCCGAAGTCAAAGCGCTGATGATGGAGACGGCGGATTCTCTGGGCGAGAAGCCCGAGGTGCAGGGCGCCGGGCTTGTCAACGGCGAAAAAATAGCGGCCGCGCTGGAGGAAAGGGTGCGCAAATCGCTTCCCGTGGGCAATATCCCGGCCATGCTGGCCCAGCAACTCAACCCCCGGCACAAAGTTTTGCTGCAAATCAAAAATCGCTTCCAAACGACCCCGCTCGGCATCCTTGACCGCAAAAACAAGCACCTGATCAACAACGACGCCGAGTTTGATTTGATGGCCGAGTCGATTGAAGCGGATTACAAGAACCTGCCTTTCTACGAGCGCTGGTGGATCGACCTTCAACTGAGAAATTCGTAAGCAAGTTGGACGGCAGGGCGGGCCCTAAGAGGACTTTTCCGGCAGTTGTTCGGCCGCCCATTGAAAGCCGGCGCCAGGCCAGAGAGCGGCCCAGGCCGCTTTCCTAAGCAGATTCCATCCAAGTTTTAATGAAGGCCCGCCGTCCGGCTTCGGGCGGCCGGCTCGGCGCTGCGTCTGGGAGCGGAGTTTCCGCAGCCGGCCGCGTTCCTGCGCCATATCCCGCTCAAGCTGATCCAAATATCCCCGCAGCCGCTGCCTGCGGTCCTTTAAAGCCTGCCGGCTGAGCACTTGCTCGCCCAGGCGGCGCGTCTGGCGGGAAAGGCCGTTCAGGCTTGATTTTTCAACCGCCCTGTTCCGCTCCATCTTCGCGAGCTCGGCCCGCGCCGCTTGGGCTTCCTTCTCAAGCTTCTCCTTTTGGGATAAATGATATTCCCATTCTTTTTCGCGCTCGGCTTGAAGGTCATGGTACCGGCCGGACTGCTCGCGGTTCCCCTCATAGCCGAGCCATACGCGCACCCGCGCCGTGATCGACTCCAGTCCGGCCCGCTTCGGCCGGGTTTCCAACTGGGCCTCCATCCCGCGCGAGACGGTGAATTCCGGATCCGCTGGATTTAATGGGCCGACCAAATCGGCGGCCGCGGCGACCGCTTCCCGGCCGGATCGCGCGGAAACCTCGGAGTCCTCATAGGTCCCTTCCAGCCGGGTGGGATCGCCCGGACTCAGGGTGGTCCCCCGTCCGACGACTTTGGAAACGAAAATTTCCCGGGCGCCCTGGTTGAAGAAAATCTCCGGCATGGTCAGATCCACCTTCTTGTCCTCCCGGCCGTATCGTTCCATGCGGTTGAAAAATTTCTTTCCTAAAATCAGCTTTTCTCCCTTTTGCCGGCCCTTCATCTTGCCGTAAACATCGTCTCCGGGAGCCAAATTCCCCTTGATTTCGACGATCGAGGGAAACTCCGTCGGATCCATCAGAACGCGGGCCTGATCCGGAATCAACTCCAAAATATCGATCGCCCGAAGGCCTTTGCGAAGCAGCCCGTCCCTCACAAGTCCGCCCTCTTGCTGGCGAGCGCGCACCTGGCCGTGAAAACCGTCGTTATTGAGATCCCGGCCGGTGAAGATTTGCACGAAGTTCTTGAAAACGCCCCTAGGAACTTCGCTTGCCAGGTTGTGCCAGTTATAGGGCATATAGCCCCAGCGGCTGGCGCTGTTGGCGCCGCTCTCCGCCCGATGGATCCTTTCCTCAAGGTAATCCCGGTGCAGCAGAATGGGAGCCTGGTTCTTTTTATTGACCCAGCGCCAAATCCTGACGTTTAGTTTTTCTTCGCCCTTGACGAGCATTTCCTGGTTGACGTCTTGAACCGCCCAAGAGGCCGAAGACGCCTTGTTGAGCTTTCGCCGGCTGCGATATATTTTTAACGTCATCCCGGCCCCGGCGCCGGACTCCGGCTCGATCGCCAGGACTTTGCCCTTGACCAATACCGGCGCGCGGTCGCTTGAGCCGAAATCGATGGACAAAGGCTTCGATGATTTCCCGATGGCCGGCGCGGCATAGACGCCCACGAAGCCTCCTTGGGCGTCCGCCAGAGGATCCAAGTCCCCCTGCGCGGGGGCCAATTTCAAGACGAGGTCATCGGAAGCGAGAAAGCGCCTCGACTTGGCGCGCGCGATGCCGTCGTTTAGAGCCGGCTCATCCTTATAAATCTCCTTGAGATAGCCGTCGCCGTCCACCGAGAAGCCGTACATCCCGTCGAGTTGGAAGTGCTGCGTGCTGTTTTTCTCCAGCTTGGCGTCCGACTTGGCCCAGAAACTTCGCGCGGCGTCCACCACGGGCATAAACCCTTTTTCGTCCGCCTTCGTGATATCGGCGGGGTTGCTCCAGTCCAGCTTAAGCTTCTTGCGTCCGTTCACGGACCGGCCATAGAGCCTGACCAGCTCCCTTTCCTTGTTGATTTTCCACTCCAGGTCGGCCGTCTTATAGAACCATCTCCGGCTATCGGCCGCCATGGACTCCTCATCGTCATAAGCGCGGAAAAAACGGTCGTCGTCTTCAAGAGAAAATCCATACGCCTTGGTTTTGAGCTGCAGAAATCCCTTCATGAGCATCTGGCGGCCCTGCCGGCGCGCCTCCATCTCCAGGTGAATCGCTCCCTTGCGGCCGAGCTCCACCGTCTTGAAGTCGGCCGCCGCCTCGGAATGAATCAGGCTTTGCAGGGTGGGGAATTTCCCCTGAATCAAAGAGCGCTCAGACGCAACCCGGGACTCTGGGGCCGGCTCAAAGACGTAGAGCTTCAACTTCTGCGGAGGCATGAGCATCGCCTCCCAAGGATGCACGGCGCGGTTGAGCCCCGTGTAAGGATCGGATTCGGCGTCAAAATACAGCACCCGGCCGTCCACGCGGGCCTTTTCCAAATCCTCGAAAGTCATTTCCCGGCGGCCGACCAGCACTTCTTGATTCTTCCAAGCCTCAAAACGGCTCCGCACGAGCTGATTGGCCAGCCACTTTTCCTGAGCCTCCGTGGACTTTTGACCCGCCACATCCAGGCCGCCGACGATTTCCCTGGCCCCCGCCGCGACGGCTTCCGCCACCGTCTTGGCCGTCGCCATGCCGGCGGGCAGCAGCCACCGGCGGCCTTCCAAAATCACGACCGTATGCGGAGAGCCGGAATCCGGCCGCTGCATGGCCTCGACGTCATTGCGGTCCAGCCACATGC
>JACQRQ010000061.1 GCA_016206405.1 Elusimicrobiota bacterium
CAAAATCCCCTCGGCCACATTGACTCAGTTATTGCTTGACAGGCCCTTAGGGGGCGGCGATGGACAAAAGAAAACTGGCGGCGTTGTTCGGTTTGAGCGCGGTCGTCTTTGTCTTGGTTTGGCAGCATGTCGAAGCGACCCGTCTGGGCTACCAGGTTCAAAAAGTCCGCAAAAAGATCACATGGCAGGCGGGGCAAAACGCCTACTATACGCAGCAAATTCAGAACTTCAAATCCCCCGACAGATTGATGGCGCGGGCTTCCCGGGAATTAAACATGGTCATTCCCCCCCCGGAGGCCATCGTTTCCCTTTACGATTCCAAACCGGAGCTATTGGTCGCGCGGGAATCCGGGCGGCGAAACATCGCCGCGCGAATGAACGCGCTCCGCGTCGAAGGGCTCCGGCGGTTTGCGCGAGTCCTCCCAAGTCCTCCGTTATTGCCGCCAAAATAGCCCAGAGGCAGCCTTGAGATGAGACTGACGGCCCGCCTTAATTTTTGCGCCTTCCTTTGCCTGCTCCTGTTTTTTCCTGTGTGCGCGAGATTGACGTACCTTCAGGTCTTCAGCCACAAGCGCTTGGATACGCTGACGGCAAAAGGGGTGCAGCGGACCATCGTCCGGGAGCCCCCCCGCGGCCGCATTTTAGACCGCAACCGAAACGTCCTGAGCGAATCGCAGCCGTCCTGGTCCTGCTATTTGCAGCCGCCTCAATTTCATCGCAGCGCGGCGGTTCTGGCGCGCTTGAGCGCCGTTCTGGAGATACCGCCCGAAAAATTGCGGGATAAAGCCGCCGGCGGCCGCAAGTTTGTATGGCTGAAAAAAGGCATCAATTGGAGCCAGGCGGAACAAATCCGGAAACTGGAGGCCGAAGGGGTCGGGCTCATTCACGACCAAATCCGGCATTATCCCAACGGCCGCCTTTCCCGCCCTCTCTTGGGAGCGGTGGACGCCCATGGCGCGGGATTGGCCGGGCTGGAGCGGATTTACGACGCCCGCTTGGGCGGTGAAGCGGAGCAGCTTGAAATACTCAAAGACGGCATCGGCGGAACGATTTTCAAAAAAGTGGACCGGGAGAGCGGGCGGATACAACATCTGGTGTTGACCCTCGACCGCAATATGCAATTTTTGGCCGAAGAGGCGCTTGAGAGCGAGGTGATCCGGCAGAAGGCCAAATCCGGGATGGTGCTGGCCCAGGATCCCAACACGGGAGAGATTTTGGCGATGGCCTCCTACCCGCAGAAGCTCTTTCATGTCCCTGGAATTCAGGACGTCATCGAGCCGGGCTCGACCTTCAAAATCGTCGCCGTATTGGCCGCGCTGGAGGAAAAAACTCTGGCGGCGCAGGAGCGCATCGACTGCGGATACGGCCGCTGGGAGCTGGCCAAGAGGCTGGTCGTCCATGACCACGAGCCCTACGGCAGCCTCAATTTGGGCGAGATACTCGCCTATTCCTCCAATATCGGCATCGCCAAGGTGGCCGAGAGGGTGGGGCGGAATAAATTTTACGGCACCGCGCGGGCCTTGGGATTCGGCAATAGAACCGGGATCGACTATCCGGGCGAATCCTCCGGCCTGCTGCGGCCTCCGGGGACTTGGTCCCGCACGACTTTTCTGATCGCCTCCTTCGGCCAGGGAATCGGAGCGACCCCCTTGCAGATGCTCGCGGCTTTCTCCGCCGTCGCCAACGGAGGGAAGCTGCTCAAGCCCAGGCTGGTGCGCGGATTCGCGTCCGACGAGGCCGGGCAGGCGGGCGAGCTCGCCGCCGCGCCCCCGCCGGAAGTCGTGCGCCAGGTCGCCTCGCCGCAAGCGCTTGCGGAGCTCAAGAAAATGCTGCTGGGGGTCATCGAGACCGGCACGGGCGCCAACGCCAAAGTTCCCGGCTACAAAATCGCCGGCAAAACGGCGACCGCCCAAAAATTCGACCACGAAACGGGCCGATATTCCAAGACGCGCGTCAGCGCCTCGTTTTGCGGCTTTTTCCCCTACGCGCGGCCCGAGGTCACTCTCTTTGTCCTAGTGGATGAGCCTCAGCTCGGGCATTACGGTTCCGAAGCCGCCGCGCCCCTGTTTTCCCGTCTCGCCAAAAAGTATTTGGCCCTCAAAGGCATTCCGCCCGACCAGAACCAACTCGCCAAGAATCGCGATAAAGTGATAGAGTGATCTGCCGCCGGATCCGCCGGTCGCGGAGAATCGATGACGCTGAAACGCTTGCTGCGAGGGATCGAGGTGCGACGATTCTCGGGGTCCCGGGCGATTTCCGTCGCGGGCTTGGCTTACGATTCCCGCCGCGCGCGCCGCCGCTTCCTTTTTTTCGCCCTCCCGGGAACGAGAACCGATGGGAACCTTTTTGTCCGCGATGCCTTGGCCCGGGGCGCCGGCGCGGTCGTGAGCGAAAATCCCGCCCCCGCGTCCGGGACTCTGCCGGAGGGCTGCGTCTGGATCGAAGTTCCCGACGTCATGCGGGCGATGGGGATCATCTCCAAACGCTTCCACGGCGATCCCGCCCGCGCTTTGACGCTTGTGGGAATCACCGGCACCAACGGAAAAACCACGACCAGCTATTTTTTGGAGTCCATTCTTGAGGCCGCGGGCCGTCCGGCGGGCGTGATCGGGACCGTCAACTACCGCGTCAACGGCAGGGTCATTTTCCCCTCCACCCACACGACCCCGCTGGCGGCCGATCTCCACGGGCTGTTGCGGCGCATGCGCGCATCCGGAGCCCGCGCCGCCGTCATGGAGGTGTCCTCCCACTCCTTGGCGCTCAAGCGGGTCGAGGAAATTCGCTACCACACCGGGGTTTTTACCAATTTTTCGCGCGATCACCTCGATTTTCATCGCACCCGGAAATCGTATTTGTCGGCCAAACTGCACCTGTTGGATTTGGTCCGCCGTGCCGCCGTCTTAAATCGCGACGATCCAAAATACGCCGAATTTCGCCGGCGCGCCCCCCGGGGGGTCCGGCGGATATCCTACGGGCTTAAGGCCGGAGCGGATTTGCGCGCGGCCGATCTCCGGATGTCATTGGAAGGAAGCCGGTTCCGCATGATTTTCGGGTCAAAAAGCTCTCCCGCGCGCATTTCCTTGCCGGGAGAGCACAATGTCCTCAACGCCCTGGCGGCGGCGGGCGCGGCCCTCGCTTTGGGGATTTCCATGAGAAACGTCGTCGCGGGCTTGCAGCGCCTGCGCGGGGTTCCCGGGCGGCTGGAGGCGATCCGGGCCGGTCAGGATTTTCATGTATTTGTCGACTATGCCCACACGGACGCGGCCCTTCTGGAGGTTCTCAGGCAAATCAAGCGCTTGGCCGGAGACGGCGAGCGGGCCTTGAGGGGGCGGCTCATCACGGTCTTCGGCTGCGGCGGGGACCGGGACCGGAGCAAGCGCGCGCCGATGGGCGCCATCGCCTGCCGCCACAGCGACGTGGCCGTGGTCACCAGCGACAATCCCCGCAGCGAGCCGCCGGCCCGGATCATCCGGGACGTTCTCTCCGGAGCGCGCCATACCGGACGCCGGAACTACCGGGTGATCGCCGACCGGGCCGAGGCGATCGCCGCGGCCGTGCGGATGGCCCGCAAGGGAGACGCCGTGCTCATCGCGGGCAAAGGGCACGAAAATTATCAGATTCTCAAAGGCCGGACCATCCATTTCGATGACAAAGAAATAGCGCTGCGCGCGCTGCAAGCCAGGCGTAAGGGCCGGACGCGGAAGGCGCCGTCGTGAAGCTGGATTTGTCGTGGAATCTGCTGTGCCGGATCGTCGCGGGCCGCCTGCTTTCGGGCGCGGACGGCGGCGCGCTGCTTGAGTCCATCTCCATCGACACACGCACGCTCTCCGCCGGCCAGATATTTTGGGCGCTGAAAGGCAAAAAGCTGGACGGCCATCGCTACCTCGACCACGCCGTCGGCCGGGGCGCCGCCGGTTTGGTGGTGCAGGACCTCCCGCAAGGCTGGGCCCCCCCGGAGGGCGCCGCGGTGCTGCAGACGCCGGACACGCTCGCGGCGCTGCAGCGCTTGGCGGCCTGGCATATCCGCCGCAACGGCGTTCGCTCCGTCGGCATCACGGGCTCCAACGGAAAAACGACGACCAAAGAGATGCTGCGCGCCATTTGCGCCGCGCAGGCCCCCTCCGTGGCGTGCGCGGCCAGCTACAACAACGAGATCGGCCTTCCTCTCACCGCACTGGAGATTTTGCCGGAGCACCGCTACGCGGTGTTTGAGATGGGCGCTTCCAAGCGCGGCGACATCAGCCTCCTGGCCGGCATCGTCAAACCCGAAGGCGGCGTCATCACCAATATCGCCCCCGCCCATCTGGAATATTTCGGCAGCCTCGAAAATGTCGTCAAAACCAAACGCGAGCTGTTTGAAGCCCTGCCCCCGGAGGGCTTTGCCGTCTTCAACGAAGATGACCCCTGCCTGAGACCGCTGAGAAAAACGCTGCGCCAACGCGTCGTCTCTTTTGGATTTTCCGAGGCGGCGGAGCTGCGGATTGAGGCCTGCGGACCCAGGCTGGTCATGGAAATTTCCGGTCAAATCCTTGAGACCGAGATATTGGGGGCGGCGGGCAAGACTTTTTGCCTCAACGCCGCCGCCGCCGCCGCCGCGGCCTGGGCGCTGGGGATTTCAAAAGAGGCCATCTTGGCCGGACTTAAAACCTACCAGCCTCCCCCGCTGCGCATGGAGGTCCGGCGGCATCCCTCCGGCGCGTTTTTTCTGTGCGATTATTACAACGCAAATCCGGCTTCAGTTCGCACCGCCCTTGAAGCCTTTTCGGGCGGATTCCACGGGTTGCAAAAGTTTGCTATTCTTGGGGATATGAAGGAGCTTGGCTCGTTTTCCCGCCCGTATCACGCCGAACTGGGCCGGATTCTGGCGTCAATGCCTCTTGCGGGGGCGTTTCTTTGCGGCGAGGAAATGAAGGCCGCCTGGGAAAAAATAACCTCTTTGGGCCCGCTCCCATTTCCGCTGCGCTACGCTCCCTCCCCCAGCGGCTGGGAAGCCGAACTGCGCGGCGAGATGAAAGAGGGGAGCGCGTTTCTGTTCAAGGCCTCGCGCGCCATGGAGTTTGAAAAAGTCGTGGAAAAGCTTTGGTCCCCGCCGGCGGTTTGACCTGAATGCTTCATTATTTGACGGCTTGGAAGGAGTTTTGGGGCGGCTTCAACCTTCTCAGCTACATTTCCTTCCGCGCCGGCGGCGCGGCCTTGACCGCCCTGATCATCTCGATGGCCCTGGGCCCCGGCCTCATCGAGCGCTTGAAGCGATACAAGGTGGGCCAAATGCAGAGGCCGGACGGCCCTTCCAGCCACCTCAACAAGGCGGGCACGCCCACCATGGGCGGCTTGCTCATCTTGTTGAGCCTTCTGATCAGCGTTTTGCTCTGGGCCCGGCTCGACAACCGCTTCATCCAGCTCCTGCTCGTGGTGACGTTGGGGCTTGCCGCCGTCGGTTTCGGCGACGATTATCAAAAACTGGTCAAAAAAAACTCGCGCGGAGTCCCCTCCAGGCTGAAATTCCTGGTGCAGGGCGTCATCGCTTTCGGCGCGGTCTTGTACCTCGACATCCACCCCCCCAACCCTCAATTCCTGACTTCGGTGACCATCCCCTACAGCAAGGCGACCTTCATCGATTTGGGGCCTCTTTATTTCATGTTGGCGATGCTCATCATCACCGGCGCCTCCAACGCCGTCAATTTGACCGACGGTCTCGACGGGCTGGCGGCGGGCAGCATCATTTTATGCGCGATGACCTACGCCGTTTTCGCGTATGTGGCCGGGCACGCCATGTTTTCCCAATACCTGCGCATCGTCCCCGTCCCCGGGGCCGGGGAAGTCAGCGTTTTTCTGGCGGCGTTGATGGGCGCCTGCCTGGGATTTCTTTGGTTCAACGCCTATCCGGCCGAGATATTCATGGGAGACACCAGCTCGCTTTTCATGGGAGGGATCATCGGCACCGCCGCGATCGCCGTCAAGCAGGAGCTGATTCTTCCCATCGTCGGAGGCGTCTTCTTGATGGAAACCTTGTCGGTGATTTTGCAAATGACCTCGTACAAACTGAGAGAAGGCAAGCGGGTTTTTAAGATGGCGCCCCTGCATCACCACTTTGAGCTTTCCGGCTGGGCGGAGCCGAAGGTGACGGTCCGGTTTTGGATCGCCGGCATCATCCTGATGCTGCTATCCTTTTCCTCGCTTAAGATCCGCTGATTCATTTCGGTGACTCATGTTCATTCCCGAAAAATTTAGGTATAAAACCGCCTGCGTATTAGGCCTGGGCGCCTCCGGGGTCGCCTGCGCCAACCTGCTCAGGGACAGGGGCTTTGAGGTCCTCGTCAGCGATTCGGGCAAAGGCGCGGCGCCGGCGCGGGCCGCGCGGTCGCTGCGCAAAGGCATCGCCTTCGAGACCGGCGGCCACAGCGCCAAGGTCTTGCAGGCGGGTTTTATCGTGAAAAGTCCGGGCATCGACCCGCGCATCGCGATTTTTCGCCTGGCGGCCCGCAAGGGCATCCCGGTCTTCAGCGAAGTGGAGACCGCGCTGGCCCTTGGCCGCGCGCCGAGGGTGTGGGCCGTGACGGGCACCAACGGCAAAACCACCACCACCGCCCTGCTGGCCGCCGTCGCCCGGGAGGCGGGCCTGCGCTGCCATGCGGCCGGAAATATCGGTCCGCCGGTCTCCTCGGCCGCCGCCGCGGCGCGTCCCGGAGACCTCATGGTCTTGGAGGTTTCCAGCTACCAGTTGGAAGACAGCTCCGCTTTCGCGCCCGAAGTCTCCGTGCACTTGAATATCACGCCGGACCACATGGATCACCACGGGAGCATGCGCAGCTACATGGCCGCGAAGCTCAAGGCGAGCCGGGCGCAAACCCGCAGCGACGTGTGCGTTTACAACGCGGACGACGCGCGTCTTAAACGGCTGCTGCGGAGCGTCCGGGCCAAAAAACTGGGGTTTTCTCTCGCCGACCGCCGCCAGGAGGCTTTTTTTGACGGCTCCCGGATTCGCTTCCGGCTGGGACGCAAAGTCCTCGCCGCGGCGCCGCCGGCGCTTTTGGGCAAACACAATATCCAAAACGCCATGGCGGCCGGCTTGGGCGACCTCTCTCATGGAATTGCCCTCGCCGCCGTGCAGCGCGCTTTCCGGAAGTTCAAGGGCATTGCGCACCGCTTGGAGAGTGTCGCCGTCAAATCCGCCCGGACATTCATCAACGACTCCAAAGCCACCAACGTAGATTCCACCCAGGTGGCCCTGCGGGCGCTCGAACCTTTGAACCAAAACATTTTGCTTATTCTGGGCGGGCTGCACAAAGGCGTTCCGTACCGCGGCCTTCTTCCGTTGTTGAGAAAGCGGGTGCGCTTGATCTTCGCCATCGGCAAAGCCGCGCCCCTCATCCGGCGGGAGTTGGGGCCTGCAGTGCGCCGCGCCGGCACCTTGCGGCGGGCGGTGCAGTGGAGCTACCGCCTCAGCCGGCCCGGGGAAATTATTCTGCTTTCGCCCGCCTGCGCCTCCTTCGATCAATTCAGGAATTTCGAGCACAGGGGCGAGGCGTTTAAGGCCCTGGTCCGGGGGCTGTGAGCAAGGCGATGATTCGATCGCAAAAAAAGAAGATAGACCCCAGGCTGCTGACCCTGATTCTGATTCTGGCCGCTTTCGGCCTGGTCATGGTTTATTCCGCCAGCTCGATTTGGGCCGACCAGCGTTTGCGGGATCCGGCCTACTTTCTCAAGCGTCAGGCATTGTGGATGTTTCTGGGATTGGGGATGATGCTGGTTTTCTCCGGACTGAACTACAATTACCTTAAGGAATGGTCACGGCCCATCATGGCCCTGTGCTGGATATTTCTGATCGCGACTCTGTTTGGCCCGTCCGTCTCCGGGGCGAGGCGCTGGATTCGCTTGGGAAGCTTCAGCCTCCAGCCTTCCGAATTCGCCAAGCTGGCGGTGATCATTTTTCTCTCCGACTACGTCGACAGAAAAAGAAGCCGCCTGCCGTCTTTGACCCGAGGGCTCTTGATCCCTTTGGGCGTGGTCGCCATGACTTGTTTCTTGATCGCTCTGGAGCCGGATATCGGAACCCCCATCCTGATTTTTTGGGTCACTCTGGTCATGCTGTTTTTGGGCGGCGTCCGCTGGCAGCCTTTGGCCGCCATCGTCCTCTCGGCGCTTCCCGTGATCGTCTTCGAGGTTTTGCGCCGCCCTTACCGGCGCGCCCGCCTGCTTGCTTTTTTGTCTCCCTGGAGCGACGCCAAAGGCGCGGGCTACCAGTTGGTTCAGGCGATGCTGGCGGTCGGCTCCGGGGGCTGGCTCGGCAAGGGGCTGGGCTCCTCCGAGTTGAAGCTCCACTACCTGCCGGCGCCCCACACCGATTTTATCTTTCCGGTCGTGTGCGAGGAGTTGGGGCTTCTGGGCGCCATGTCGGTGGTCGCCCTCTTCGCTTCGCTTTTCGTCAAGGGCATTCAAATCGCCAAGAACGCGCCCAACCTCTTCGGGCTTCTGCTGGCGGCGGGGATCACTTTCAACATGGCCTTCCAGGCCGTCTTGAACATCGCGGTCTCTATCGGGCTGCTCCCGACCAAGGGCTTGGCACTGCCCTTTTTCTCCTACGGCGGTTCCTCGATCATGGCGACTTTCTTGGGTATGGGCATCCTTCTCAATATCTCAAAGGAGCAAACGCGCTGATATGGCGGAAAGCGAAACTTCTCTCAAGGGCGTCAAAGTGTTGATCGCTTCCGGAGGCACCGGCGGACATTTCTATCCCGGCTGGGTCTTGGGAAAGGCCGTGCGGGAAGAGGGCGGCGAGGTCCTTTTCGTGGTCAAGAAAAACGACATGGCCCTCCCGAAGTTGGAGAGCGACGGATTCGCCGCCGTCGAGATCGACATGATGGGCCTGCCGCGCGCGCCGGGTCTTGATTCCCTGCGCTTTCTCCAAAATTTTTGGAGCTCGATGACTTTGCTGGGCAATGTCGCGCGCGCATGGAGGCCGCGGGTCGCCGTCGGCATGGGCGCGTACTTGACCTTTCCCGCCGTCTTGACCGCCTGGCGCTTTAAAATACCTGCGATCATCCATGAGGCCAACGCCGTGTATGGCCTGGCCAACCGGGTCAGCGCGCTCTTCGTCCGCAAGATCGCTCTGGGGATGCCGCTGCAGCAAGACGACAACGATCCGAAGACCCGCCTGACGGGAACTCCCATCCGCCGCGCCCTGTGGTCGCTCCCGGCGGTTCGCTCGGCCCGCGAGGCGCTCGCGCTCGACGCCGAAAAACGGACGGTCTTGGTTTTCGGCGGCAGCCAGGGCGCCCGCAGCCTCAACCGCATCGTGCCCGAGGCGATCGCGTCGGCGGGCCTCAAATATCCCGGAAAAATCCAGGCGCTGCACATCAGCGGCGGGGAAAGCGCGGCCGAAATCGAGGCTCGCTACGGCGAATCGGACCGGGCGAAAGTTCTAAATTACTTGGAAAAGATGGAGCTCGCCTACGCGGCCGCGGATCTTGTCATTTGCCGCGCGGGCGCCAGCACCTTGGCGGAGATCATCGCGCTTAAAAAGCCGGCGCTGCTCATCCCCTATCCCCTGGCCGCGGAGCAGCACCAGCGCCTCAACGCCCAACTTCTGTCGCTGGCCGGCTGCGCCCTGATGGCCGAAGAGCGGGAACTGAGCGCCGGAGCTTTGGCCCAAACGTGCGAAGAGCTTCTGTTCTCGAATTACCCCGGCCGCCTTGAGGAACTGCGCCAAAATTTCAGCCGCCTGCATTTGCCGGAGCCGGCCGAAGGCCTGGAGATGATGTTGGATTTAATCCGGGAGCTTTCAGGGGGCGCCGGGGCTTGACCCGGCGGCGCGGCCGCTGCGCGCGTCAAAAGCGGACTTTTTGCATCGCGCCTAAAAAAAGGTAGTATTTCCGCTCGACGCCATGATAAGATACCAACAGAAGCGAGGCCGACGAAAGACATGACCGAACGGGAAAGATGGGGAACGAAAATTGGCTTGGTGCTGGCGATGGCCGGCAACGCGGTGGGACTGGGCAACTTCCTGAGATTCCCGGTCCAAGTGACGCAGAACGGGGGCGGCGCCTTCATGATTCCGTATTTCGCCGCGCTCATTTTCCTGGCGGTGCCGTTGATGTGGGCCGAGTGGGCGATGGGCCGCATGGGCGGCGAGAAAGGCCACGGCACCACGCCCGGAATCTTCCACATGCTTTGGAATCACCCCGTCTCCAAGTATCTCGGCGCCTTGGGCATTTTCCTGCCCCTGACGGTCGCCATTTACTACGTCTACCTGGAGTCTTGGACCCTGGCCTACAGCTTTTTTTCC
>JACQRQ010000066.1 GCA_016206405.1 Elusimicrobiota bacterium
ATCGAGGAAGTCCGCGATACGGCGGCGCTGCGCGCCTTCTTCCGCGTCATCGCCCCGGTCGGCGGCTTCCCGGATTTTGCGGCGCGGGCGTGGCTGGAGCTCCACAGCGCCATTGGACTCGACGGCCCTTGGCGGCATTTCTTGGGCAAGGTGGACGGAAAGCCGGCGGCCGCCTCCTCCCTGTTTTTGGGCTACCGCGCCGCCGGCATCGCCAACGTCGCCGTTCTTCCGGACGCCAGGCGCCGCGGCATCGGAACGGCGATTTCGCTCTCCCCTCTGCGCCTGGCCCGCCGCATGGGCTACCGCGTCGCCACCTTGTTCTCTTCCCCCATAGCCGAAGGCATGTACCGCAAGCTGGGCTTTCGCAAATACTGCGAAGGACGCGGCTACGTCCGGCTGCATGGCCGCTCCCGCTCCGCGCGCCGGCCGGGGAGACCCTAAGATGCGCCGTCCAGTTTCCTTATTGTTGATCCTGCTGTTGTCGGCCGGCGCTTGCGTCCACCCTTCCCGGCTTGAACAAAACGACCCCTACCTCTGGCTTGAAAACATAGAAGATGAAAAGTCCATGGAATGGGTTGAGAAGCAGGATAAGGCGTCGCTGGCTTTTTTTGAAAGCGACCCGCGTTACGAGCGGTTCAGGCGGCAGGCCGAAGACATCCTGCAAGCCACGGACCGCATACCCGACGGACGCCTCCTCGACGGCTATGTCTACAATTTCTGGCAAGATACCACGTCCGTCCGGGGCATCTGGCGGCGAACTCCCCTGGAGGATTATCAACAACCGGACCCCGCTTGGGAGACCCTCTTGGACCTGGACGCCCTGGCGAGCTTGGAAAAAGAAAATTGGGTCTATCAAGGCAACCGCTGCCTCCCTCCCCAATATACGCGCTGCCTTATTTTCCTGTCGCGGGGAGGAGGAGACGCGTCCGTCATGCGCGAGTTTCGGGTAGACCAAAAAGCCTTCGTTCAAGACGGGTTTTACCTCAACGAAGCGAAATCCTCGGCCGATTGGATCGATGCGGACACGTTGGCCGTTGGAACCGATTTTGGTCCCGGCTCGTTGACGCGCTCAGGCTACCCCCGCGTCCTGAAAACCTGGAAGCGCGGCTTGCCGCTCGAGGACGCGCGGACGCTTTTCGAGGGAAAAGAGACGGACGTCGAAGTTTGGCCCATGATCATTTTCCGGCCGGAAGGGAAAACTTTTTTCGTGGGGCGGAGCGTCACTTTCTTCGAGCACGAGGTCTGGCTGATCGGAGAACAACTAAATAAGATCAAGCTCCCGCTGCCTCCGGACGCCAAACTCCAGGGAGTCTTCAAGGGACAGGTTCTGGCGATATTGAGGTCGTCTTGGGATGCCGCCGGTCGGAATTTCGCCGCCGGCTCCTTGATTTCTCTGGCCGCGACCGACTCCAATGCCTCCCGGGTGAATCTCGTTTACGCTCCGGATGAGCGCTCCGCGGTGAGGAGAATCGAGACCACGCGCGACGCCGTTTTGGTCCATTCGCTCCATAACGTGGCGGGTGAAATTCTTCAATTCGGCCTTTCGACGGAAGGCGCATGGGAGTCACGGAGG
Source organism: Elusimicrobiota bacterium (assembly GCA_016206405.1). Classification (GTDB taxonomy): domain Bacteria; phylum Elusimicrobiota; class Elusimicrobia; order O2-12-FULL-59-9; family O2-12-FULL-59-9; genus O2-12-FULL-59-9. The sequence goes on from JACQRQ010000066.1 coordinate 1,574, forward strand.
GTTCCCGTCCCGGAGGGCGGGACGTTGCGTCTGATTTCAACCGACGATTTTTCCAACGACGTTTTCATCGGCTATGAGGACTTCCTCGTCCCCGACCGCCTTTACCTGCACTCCGGCGGTCCGCAGGAGGCCCGCGTCATCAAGAGCCTGCCCGAGCGCTTCCATGCCGGCCATTTGGCGGTGGAGCAAAAGGAGGCTAAAAGCAAAGATGGAACGCGGGTGCCCTACTTCATCGTGCGCAACAAGAGCGTGGAGCTCAACGGCGGCAATCCGACGCTGCTTTACGGCTACGGCGGTTTTGATATCGCCTTGACTCCGGAGTACATGCCGATCACCGGAAAACTCTGGCTCGAAAACGGCGGAGTGTTCGTGTTGGCCAACATCCGCGGCGGCGGGGAATTCGGCCCGCGCTGGCACAGGGCCGCTTTGAAGGAAAACCGTCAGAATGCTTTCGACGATTTCATCGGGGTCGCCGAGGACCTGATCCGTCAAAACCTCACCTCGCCCCGGCGCTTGGGCATCATGGGAGGCAGCAACGGCGGACTTTTGGTGGGGGCCGTTTTCGTCCAGAGACCCGGCCTATTCAACGCCGTCGTCGGCCAAGTGCCGCTGCTGGATATGCTCAGATACTCCAAGCTACTGGCCGGCGCCAGTTGGATGGCGGAATACGGGGATCCGGACATAAAAGCGGAGCGCCCCGCCCTGGCGCGCTACTCGCCCTACCAGCAAGTGCGGCCCGGCCGCGGCTACCCGGCGCTGTTTCTCTACACTTCCACCAAAGACGACCGGGTGCATCCGGGCCACGCCCGCAAAATGATCGCCAAAATGCAGTCGTTGGGCTACAAAGCGTATTACTTTGAGAACACCGAGGGAGGCCACAGCGCCGCCGCCAATCTGCTCCAGAGAGCCAAAAGGCACGCGATGGAATACGTGTTTCTGTCGCGGCAGCTCAAAGACAAATAAGGGCCCAAGCTCCAGTCACGACCTTCACCCCGCTTTCCGCGCCAACCCCCTCAGCGCCCCCGTGGGCCGGCGGACGGCGCTCCGCTCCGGAGCGGGCGAGACGCCGGCGAGCGGCAGCACCGGCAACTCGACGATAAAACACCCCCCCTTTCCCCGCCGGCTTTGCGCCGACAGATTGCCTCCATGCTCGGCGATGATGCCGTAAGCGATGGAAAGCCCCAACCCGGCGCCTTGGCCGACATCCTTGGTCGTGAAGAAAGGATCGAATATTCTGTGGACGTTTTCCGCAGCGACGCCGGGACCGTCGTCTTCCACCACGACGCGTATCCAATCTCCCGAAAGGCTCGTCTGTACGCGCAAAGTCCCGCCGCCATCGCCGCCGCTCATGGCTTGTTGGGCGTTTAGAAACAGATTCAAAAATACCTGCTGGAGCTGCTGCGTGTCGGCCATCGTCCCGGGAAGCTCCGGGTCCAACTCGACGCGCATGAGAATGTTCTGATTATGCAATTGGTAGGCCACCAATTCCCGGCAGTTTTCAACGATTTCGTTGATGCTGACCCGGGTTTTCTCCGGCTTGTTCTGGCGCGCAAAACTTGAAAGGTTTTGGATGATTTTCCGGCAGCGCAGGGCCTCCCGGAGCATGACGGCGATGTCCTGCTGGTCTTGGGAGGGGGGCGAGTTCCCGTCTTTAAGCAGCAATTGGCAATAACCGATGATGGCGGTCAGCGGGTTGTTGAGCTCATGCGTGACGCCCGAGAGCGTTTTCCCCAAGGCTCCCATTTTATCGGCCTGCATCAGCCGCTGCTGCAGAAGCTTCTCCTTCTCTTGCGCCGTTTTGCGCAGGGTGATATCGCGTCCCGCGGCGATGATTTTCGCGCGTCCGTTGGAGACAAAAACCCCGGCGGATAGTTCGGCGGAGAAAAGCGCCCCGTCCTTCTTCCGCAGGCGGCATTCGACGGTCGTTTGGCTTGGATTTAGCCCCTCAAGAACGCGCTGCAGGGTCATCTCCATTTCATCCGGCTCGACGGCAACGCCGCAGAAATTCAGCCGCAAGAATTCCTCCCTGCGAAACCCGAACAGCGCCGCGGCGGCGCGGTTGACGTCCTCTATCCGCCCGGTTTCGGCGTCAAAAATTATGAGCGCGTCCATGTCGTTTTCGAAGAGCTTCCGGTATTTTTCTTCGCTCTCCCCAAGCGCCCGCTCCGAGCGCCTCCGGCTGGTCAAATGCATCGCGATCAAGGCGGTGAAAAGCAAGCCGCTGAGCAAAACTCCGAATGGATGCCAAGTTCTTCGGGCCTCGAGATATCCCTCCCCCGGCTTGAGGAGCAGAGACCACTTTCTTCCGCCCACTTCGAGCTCCGCCGCATGGAGCAGGGCGGCCGCCGCGAAATCAGCCTCGGTTGACCGGGCCTTGTCGGCTGCCGCCATCCCGCCCGGGCGCGCGGGACGAAAATGCAGGAAACGGACTGTCTCCGGCGCCGACGGATCCTCCAAATAGATATCGAGGCCGCGCGACTCAAAATACTTGGAAGCTTCCTCCACCAGATCGCCGGCGCGAAACACGCCCAGAGCGAAACCGCGCAGGTTTTCGCGCCGCGCGGCGACGGAATCCGCGCGGGCTTGGCGCCGGTATATGGGCCAATAAATCAAAAAGCCCCTCTGCCGTCCCTTTGCCTGAACCAAGCGGACGGGAGCCGTCGCCGCCGCCTTGCCCGTGTCCCGGGCCAAGCGCAGCGCTTGGCGGCGCGCCGGGTCGGAGGCGAGGTCATATCCCAGGGCGGCCTCGTTGCCCCTGTAAGGCTCGGCATAAAGGATGGGAAAATATTCCGGCCGGGCGGAGGCGCGGCTTAAGCGGCCCGAAGCGTTCGATTCGAAAATCCGGAAATTTGGAAAACCTTGGCTGCGGACCGCTTCCTCAAACGCGGGCAGTTCCGCGGCCGTAAGGCGGGGAACCCACTGCAGCGCCTGAATGCTCGCATGCCGCGACAACAGCGGCCGGGCAAATTCGCGAAACTCCCCGCGCTGCACCTCCTCTGAAGCCGCATAAAGCGCGTACACTGCCTCCAAATGATTGAGATTTTCGTCTATTTTTCTTTGCAGAGAGGATAGGACGTCGATGCTGTCCCGCTCAAAACCGATCGCGATCTTCTGCTCCTCCAGGCTGCGGCTGACCCCGAAGGCCGCGAAGGAAAGCAGCCCGCCTAAAACGGGCAATAAACCAAGACGCAAGAGATCCAAAACGACCCCGCGCCGGCTCAATACGGCGTTGACGGCTTTGATAACCATAACAATCGCCCTGTCCTCCAAGAATAACGCTTGCGCCTGACGGAGAGCTTAACGAATGCTTAAATTATTCTTAAATTTTTGCGCCGGCGAAGTGTAAATTGGTAGGATGGTTGAGGCCCGGGAGACGGGCGCCGCATGATCAATTGCCAAGCCATCCTTAGAAATCTCTTCGAGCTTTTAGACAACGAATTCGGCAAAACGAACGCCGATGAATTTGAAAAACATCTGGCTCTTTGCCGCAAGTGCTGCGACCGGGTGGAGTTTCACAAGGCCGCGCGAAACCGCCTCCGCCAAAAAGCGGGCGCCGCGCCGCCCGACAGCTTCAAGGGATTGGAAAAGGTCCTGGACCCATTCGGAAAATAGCGATTCTCTTCAATAAGCCTTTCGGCGTGGTGACGCAGTTTGGCCCCCACGACCGGAGGGCGACTTTGGCCGGTTTCGGCTTTCCAAAGGATTTTTATCCGGCCGGACGGCTGGACCACGACAGCGAGGGGTTGCTGCTGTTGACGAGCGACGGCCGGCTGCAGCACCGGCTGACCGACCCCAAATTCGCCCATCCCCGAACCTACCTCGTTCAAGTGGAGCGCGTCCCGTCCGGCGAAAATCTGCTCAAACTGGCCGGCGGACTTCGCCTGCGCGACGGCCCCACGCGCCCTTGCCGGGTGCGGCCCCTCCCTCAGGACCCCGCGCTGCCGCCCCGCGAGCCCCCTATCCGCGTCCGCCGCACGGTGTCCTGCGCCTGGCTGGAGTTGACTCTCACCGAAGGGCGCAACCGCCAAGTCCGGCGCATGACGGCGGCCATCGGCCATCCGACGCTGCGGCTCGTTCGATCGAAAATCGGCGATTTAACGCTAAAGGACCTCCCTCCGGGCCGGTGGCGCTGGCTGAGCGAAGCGGAGCTGCGCCGCATTGAGACTTCGTGGACAGTTTCGCCCTCCTCTCCTTTATAGCGGTCCAGGTCCTGCCGCCGCAGGTCCCCATCGCCCTGCGGCCGGAGCAAGCGCCTCCGGCGCCTCAAGTGCCGCGAGCTCCCTTCGCCCCTCCGGGGCTTCTGGGTCCCAACGCTCTGCCGTTGGGGCTGCGAACGGCCGGCCAGCAATCGCCGCTCAGCGGAAGTCCACCGGACTTCCGCTACTCCTCGGCAGATCCAACCCACCGACGTCACTTGGCCCGCTCCTTAAGGACACTCAGCCGACAGCCTTGGGCAAATCGACAGCGCGCCTATTGAAAAAATGGCGAAATGACTGTATAATAA
>JACQRQ010000065.1 GCA_016206405.1 Elusimicrobiota bacterium
ATCGCCTCAGTTTGATCGATTTGCTGCGGCTGCCGGAGAAAAAATTGCCTATGCTGCGGAATACGGAGCCTCAACTATGCCTCGCACTCTGATTTTCCCCGGACACCAGTGACACCGCAAATGTAATTTTATCAGGGGTGCGGTCTGGGCAGACTAGCCAGTGCCACGGGTCGTGATGGCCCAATATGGGAAATAGGGGACGTTCCTAACCAAGCAACCAACTTGCCCCCCTCCTTAAATTGCCGGACGCTCCGCATGCCTCGCCAACGACGCCTCGATTCTCCCGGCCTCCTTCGGCACGTTGTCGCCCGCGGCATCGAGCGCCGCGCCATCTTCCGTGACATGACTGAAACGGGGGGATTGGGGTCTTGCATTGCGACAGGTTATTTTGACGTTACATAACTTCGTGCAGTGCCTTAAGACGGGACAGGGGTGATAAATGGAGGGAGACGAATAGCGGGCTACTTCTCTAACAACGCGGCGATGGAAATATCTTCATCCAGGCTTTCCCAATGGAGCCCCACGCCATGTCCAATGATGCGCCACTTCGAAATGGGGTCAGGCTTTACTAACTTCACTAAATGCGGTAAGGTTTAGGCATGGCCAGGCCTCCCCGCGTTCATTTCCCCGGCGCGCTTTACCATGTGATGGCGCGCGGCAACGGCGGCCAAACAACCTTCCGCGATAATCACGACTACTCCACCTTCTTGGAAGTGCTCTCCGACGTCAAAGGCCGCAAGCCCTTTGAATTATACGCCTGTTGTGTGATGCCCAACCACTTCCACTTTCTTATGGAGGCAGGTCGCTTTCCGCTTTCCAACATCATGCAGAGGCTTTTGACCAGTTACTCGCGCCGCTTCAATATTAAGCACCGGCGTTTTGGCCACGTTTTCCAGGGCAGGTACAAGGCGATTCTGTGCCAAAAGGACTCTTACCTGCTTGAATTGCTGCGCTACATTCACCTTAATCCGGTCAGAGCCAAAATGGTCCGTTCTCCCTCCGATTGGCGCTGGTCAGGGCACCATGCATTTTCAAATGCTTCTTCACAGTCGCTCGTGGACACCAAGTTCCCTCTGAGCTTGATCCACCCAAAGCCTGCAAACAGCCGCAAGCTTTACAAGCAATTCATCTTAGACGGAATGGGCCGCGGCCACGAAGATGATTTTTATCCATCGGCAGCCGTGCCTTGTTTGGGCAGTGAAGATTTTATTTCAGATTATTGTGAACGGGCGGGAAGGAAAAGCTCTAATGAGAAAGCGCCAAATGCGGGTGCGTTGGAGCGATTGGCTGGAGAGTTGTCATCGAAATTACCGCTGGATTTGCTCAAATCGCCGAGCCGACTTCGATCCGTCGTCGTGGCAAGACATGATTTCATTCGGAAAGCGATCAAGGAGGGGCATTCGCCCACGAAAATAGCGGCTTTTTTGAATCGCTCTCCCGCCCTGATTACAAAAATCTCCCGGCAAACTTTTAATTAGTTAACTTAGTAAAGCCTGACCCCATTCTGAGAGGGGCGCTGTCCAGTGGGCCGCGTCAAGCGCTTCAGCGGGGGGTTTCAGCGGGCGGGTTCGCTCTTGGCTTCCTGGACGTCGAGGTCGTAGCCTTCCGACTGCCAGACGCGCTTGCCGGTTTTGTCCACGTAGGCCGTCTTGACCTCGAGCTTGATGACCCCGTCCTCTTCGCAGCCGGCGACGCGGGTCGTGGGCGCCAGGGCGCCTGAGAAGCCGGCCACAAAATCCGGCTGCGGATCGATGACCACCTTGCCGGTCTTGTCGATGAAGCCGTAGTTCTCGCCTATCTGCACCAACGCCAGGCCCTCTGAGAAGGAAAATCCCATCTTAAACTGCGGCTCGATGACGGCTTGGCCCGACGGATCGATGAAGCCCCATTTGCCTGAGCGCTCCACCGCGGCGAGGCCCTCCCGGAAAAAATGCGCGAAGTCGTATTCGGCGGCGAGGGCCATCTTGCCCTTTTTGTCGATGAAGCCCCATTTGCCGTCTTTTTTCATGCAGGCCAGGCCCTGCGAGAAGGGACAGGCTTCCTCATAGCCCGGCTGGATGACGGGTTTGCCCGCGGCGTCGATGTAGCCCCAGCGGCGCGCCGTGGGGTTGCCCATGACGACCGCGGCCAAACCTTCGGAAAAAGGGGTCGCCTCTGAAAATTGAGCTGGAATGACCAGGCGCCCGGTCTTGTCGACATATCCCCACCGGTTGCCCGTGGCCACGAGCGCCAGTCCCTCGGTGAATTCGCCGGCGGCTTCCTTGGCGCCCTTTAAGAAGAACTGCGGTTTTATCATGACCTCGCCCTTGGGATCGATGTAGCCCCACTTGCCGTCCACCTCCACGGGCGCCAGCCCCTCCGCGAAGTCTCCCGCGTCGGAGTAATTGGGATCGATGGCCGTTTTCCCTTTGGCGTCGATGTAGCCCCACTTGCCGCCGACCATCACCCGGGCCAGGCCCTCGTTGAAATCGTCGGCCGCCTCGAATGCGGGCTGGATGACGAACTCACCCTTGACGTTGATGAAACCCCACTTGCCGTGCTCGGCCACGCGGTAGACGGCGTCGGGGCCGCTTTTGACATCCTGGTGTCCCAGGCCGGCTTCATGCGCCCGGGCAGGGAGGGCCGCCAGCGCGAGCAGGGCGATGATTGCGGCGATGCGGTTGGCAGTCATCAGAAAACCTCCGGGACAAAATTCTGGTCCGATTTTGGCGGACGCACGTAGCCCTTGTCCTTTTCCCTTTTCGACAGCTTGACCGGCTTTGGCGTGAGGTCCTTGTAATCGATCAGGCTCAAGAAATGGCTGATGCAATTGAGCCTGGCGCGGCGCTTGTTGTCGGCATTGACCACATGCCACGGCGCCTGCTTGATGTCGGTATGCTTGAACATTTCATCCTTGGCCATCGAATACTCGACCCATTTCTCGCGCGACTTCACGTCCATCGGGCTGAGCTTCCAGCGAGTGGTGGGGTCCTCGTTTCTCTTTTGAAATCTTAATTCCTGCTCCTCGTCGCTGACCGAAAACCAATATTTGATCAGGATGATGTTGGAGCGGATCAGCATCCTTTCAAACTCGGGGCAAGAGCGGAGAAATTCCGCATATGCCTCCTCATCGCAAAATCCCATGACGCGCTCGACGCCGGCGCGATTGTACCAGCTGCGGTCGAAGAGCACGATCTCGCCGGCCGCCGGCAGATGCGCCACGTAGCGTTGGAAGTACCACTGGGACTTTTCCCGCTCCGTCGGAGTGCCGAGCGCCACGATGCGGCAAAAACGCGGGTTGAGTTTTTCGGTGATGCGCTTGATCACCCCCCCCTTGCCCGCGGCGTCCCTTCCCTCGAAGATCACGACGACTTTGAAGCCCTTCTGCTTAACCCATTCCTCGAGCTTGACCAGCTCCAACTGCAGTTTCACCAGCTCTTTTTCGTAGCGTTTTTTCTTGAGCTTCTTTTTCTTGTCGTGGTTCTCGTCCTCTCGCGGTTTTTCGTCCGCCTCCTGCTCCGCCGCGATCGCGTCTTCCTTTTTCATGGTCTCCTCCTAGCGCGTTCGCGCCTTGAGCCAGCCTTTTTTGAGCAGATATTCCGCTATTTGCACCGAATTTAAAGCCGAGCCCTTGAGCAGGTTGTCGGCTGAAACCCAAAGCAAAAACTCGTTGGGCTTTTCCCCCCTCCGGACCCTCCCGACGTAAACCGGCCAGCGCCTGGCCGCGTAGAGAGGCGTCGGGTAAATGTTTTTGCCGGGGTCGTCCATCAATTGGACGCCGTCGGCTCCCGCCAGAGCGCGGCGCAGCTGCGGCGCGGAGGCGGCCTTTTTTGTCTCCACCCAGAGCGATATGGAATGCGCGATGAGCACCGGCACTCTCACCGCCGTGGCGCTGATTTTAAGCTCCGGCAGGCCGAGAATCTTGCGGCTCTCCTTCTTGATCTTGATTTCCTCTCCCGTGTAATCCCCCTCGCCGAAGCGGTCGCATTGGGGAAAGACGTTGAGCATGATGGTTTGCGGCAGTTTTTTCGGCCGCGGAGGTTTTTGGTTGCGCAGCCAGGCGCGGGCCTGGAGCACAAATTCATCCATCGCGCGCTTGCCGGCGCCGGAGATGGATTGGTAAGTTGAGGCGCGCACGTGCGCAAGTCCGAAGCGGCGCGCGATGGGATGGACGGCCATCACCAGCGGCACCGCGATGCAATTTGGGCCCGCGATGAGCCGGGTTCGCGGCGAGAGGACATGGCCGTTGACTTCCGGAACGACCAGCGGAACTTTTGGGTCCATGCGGAAGGCCGAGGAATCGTCTATGACCCAGGCCCCCCCGCGGATCATCTCCGGGGCGAGCTTGAGCGGCACGTCCTTTTCCGTGGCGAAAAAAACGAGATCGAAGCCGCGCAGTGTTTTTGAGTCGGCGGCGGAAACCTTCAACATTTTTCCGCAAAAGCGCAATTTTTTGCCGGCGGAGCGCGGCGAGGCGAAAATCGAAAGCGCGGCGAGAGGGAATTTGCGCCGCTCCAAGAGGTCCAGGAGATCGCGTCCGACCATCCCGGTCGCGCCGACGACCGCGGCCTTCACGGCGCGTCCCCGGCGGAGCGCGGGCGCGGATTATGGGGCGATTTGTTTCTCGGCTTCATCCGGTTTCTCCTCCGTAACGTTGAACATGAGCGGCTGGCTGTAGCCGGCATTGCCCAGGATGTCTTGGGCCGCGCCGCGGAAGGAAAAATGCGCGTTTGGAAGGGCGTCATTGGGTATCTCAAAAATGTAGGGAGGGTGCCGCAGGTAGGGCGAGATCCTTTCCCATTCGGCGCGCTGTCCGTCGTCGGTTGGAGCCGCTTCCAGCCACGCCATGGAAAGGTCCTCCCCCAGCGCGGAAAAGGACGCCCGGACGAAATCCTTTTGCGGATCGACGGCGAATCCCCGGATGTAGACAAGGCCCGTGTTCCGCGGCGTCAATTTTATTGCCAAAGCCGGCTGAAAATAGGTGATGGGAGTCTCCAAACTTGTTTCCGCGTGGCGCGGAGCGCTGCCGTGAATGGCGCGGTTGATCCAGGCTTGGGTCCCGGTGCCGCCGACGGCGGCCGCCAAAATGGGCGCGCTTGAGACCGATAAAAAATTTTCAGTCGGCGACCAAATCGCGAGAAAATTCGGGCCGCTAAAATTGACGAGCTTCAAGGGCACCTCGGCCCAAAACCATTCCGAGTGGCCGGCGCCCAACACCGGCAGTTGGGTGTCGGCTTCCCGGGGAATGTCCTTGGTGTCGGCCAAAAAGAAACTTTGGCTCGTCGTGAAAGCCGGCGTTGAAGAAATCGCCATATAGATTTTTCCGGGAATGATTTCTTTTTGCCCGCGCTTGGAGGGATGAGGCCTGGTCTTGGAGCGGCCCAGTTTGGCGCCGATATAGGCGTTGACATAGTCGTTTTTGGGGAACGGGGGAAGCTTGACGATCCAGCAGGCGTCAAATCCTATGTACCAGTTTCCGTCCCATCCTCCGTCGGCAAAGACGCCGAAATTATTTGGGTTTGACTGCAGGGCATGAAAAAGCGGTTGAATCGGAGGGCCGATTTCGGACAAGGCCTCGGCCGTCGCCGGCAGCATTTGGCTTTCCTGCCCGGCGGCCGTTGCCTGGCCGGGCTGGGAAGCATCCTCCGACGAGAGTTCTTGAATGTCCTCCAAATACTGCTCCTCCGGATTTTGAGCCGAAACCGGCGGAAGCGGCGTCAACAGAAGCGACAGCAAGACGAGGGCGTGTGAGCGCATGGAATTTAATTGGGAATATTTAGCCCGAAAATCGCAGTTGCAGACTTTTTCCCGCCAGAACGTATTGTACAAAACTGCGCAACTGCGGTTGCGCCCTACGCAGAGCTTCGGGTACTAGCCGGGAGGCCAGTGGCCTCCAGCGTGCTTGCGCCTGCGGGCGAAATCCAACGAGGAAATTCGGGTTAGGCGTGGGTAAATTCTACCCTAGTGCGGAGTGAATATGCAAATGTTGATGACGCCCTTCGCGCAAGAAAGCCTTCCGGTCGCGCCGATTCGGGGCCATGACGGCCACAACCCCCGTTGGTAGAAATATTCCCCAAGGAACTGTTAGTTGGAATTCTGCAATTGAGGCAGAATTGCCGTCTCAACGCGACAAGCACAATTAGGCGGAATTCGGTTTACTACTTTATGGATGGTCAGATTTGCATTTGACGAGGCGCTAAAAAATACATAGAATTTAGCCCTGCTTCACATATGTATAATAGTGTTCCAATAGAAACAGTTTCACGTGAAACAATAGAGCCCTTGAGTCCGTGGTTTGTGACGGGTTTTTGCAATAGGGATGTTGCCCTCACCTATAGCCGAAGCGGAAACAGCATTAATCTGTATTTCTCAATTAAATCGCCGGGCAGTGACCGCGAGATGCTGGATAGGATTATGAATTTCTTCGGGGTTGGGCAGATATATTCCATTCGAAAAGGTCCCCGTGGCGCAGATCCAGGCGCGGCGAAGCTTGCGGACGGGGTTCCAGCGAGCGCGTTGAAGCCCTTCGCCGAGGGCGCGCCTGTTTTACCGGCGTGGTACTATCGGGTATGCCGTGTCAAGGATTTGCGCGTCATCATTCAACATTTTGATCTCTTTCCTTTATATGGGCGGAAGATGAGAAACTACCAAATTTGGAAACAAATGGTTGTCCTTAAGGAAATTTCAAGACATGTGGATATGGTTAAAATGGATCAATTAGCAAAGCAGTTGTCCGCATTGACGCGCAGCGGCCGGCGTGCGCGTCTCGAAATTCCATCGGAAAATTCCTAAAATGGAAATCATTGTAATCGCCAACCAAAAAGGGGGGGTAGGAAAAACAACTACCGCTATCAATTTGGCGGCCACTTTAGCCTACTTGTCCCAGGAGACCTTGCTTCTGGATATGGACCCGCAAGGCAATGCCACCTCCGGCCTGGGTTTTGACAAAAACTCCGTCAGGGATACCATCTATCCCGTGCTTATTGGCGAAAAGGGGATAGAATCGGCCATCCGGCAATCCTCAATGCATTGGCTGGATATTATCTGCGCCAATCGTGATTTGACGGGCGCCGAGGTGGACCTTATATCCATCGAAGACAGGGAATTCGCTTTAAAGCGATCTTTGGAGGGCCTGGACTCCATGTACAAGTATGTCATTGTGGATTGCCCGCCTTCATTGGGCTTGCTGACTTTGAACGGCTTGGCAGCCGCGCATAAAATTTTGGTTCCCATGCAGTGCGAATATTACGCCCTGGAAGGCCTGTCGGATTTGTTCAACACGGTCCGCCGCGTTAAGGAGTCGCTGAATCCAAACCTGGAGGTGGATGGGGCGTTGATGACGATGTTCGATGGTAGAAACTCTTTGGCCAAGCAGGTGCGAGGCGAGCTCGAGAAATTTTTTGGCGAGAAGCTTTATCAAACGGTAATTCCCCGCAGCGTCAGGCTTGCCGAAGCGCCGAGTTTCGGGAAACCGATACTGGTTTATGATCCGTCGTCCAAGGGGGGGAAGGGGTATTTGGCTTTGGGAATTGAATTTTTGAAGAGACGGCGTCCAGACTGGCAGGCTCCGGAGGCCTGGCAGCGATTGACTAAGGAAATGGCGTTTGATTTGTCATAGGAGCGCAACGATGAGAAAAGCATTAGGCCGTGGTTTGGACGCCTTGATTCCAAGCAAGAAAACGCAGGTTGAGAATACGAAGAGCGGCGGCGGGGTCCACTTGATACCGCTCGCCAAGATTCGCCCCAACCGCCTGCAGCCGCGCAAAAAATTTCACCAGGAAGCTTTGCAGCAATTGGCTCAGTCCATGCAAACGAGCGGGTTGGCTCAGCCGATTGTGGTCACTTCAGACCAGGCGACGGGCGAGTTCGATCTCATTGCCGGGGAAAGAAGGCTCAGGGCCGCCAAGATGCTGGGTTGGAAGGAAATTGAGGCCCATGTCCGGGCGGAGGTGGCGGAAAACCAGAAATTGGAATTGGCCCTCATCGAAAACCTTCAGCGCGAGGATCTCAATCCTATCGAGCAGGCGCTTGGATTTCTGCGATTAATTAAAGAATTCCAGTTTACGCAAAACCAAATCGCGGATGTGGTCGGAAAATCAAGGCCGGCCGTCGCCAATATGATGCGCTTGTTGGATCTCCCAGAGGAAATTCAAAATAGTGTTTCAGAAGGAACATTGTCTGAGGGCCATGCCAGAGCTCTTCTGGCGGTGGAGGATCCGCTCCAGAGGCGAAGACTTTGGGAAAAAACGATGCAGGCGCCTGTTTCCGTTCGCGAACTCGAAGAAATAGTCCGGCGCCTCAAAGATAAAAAGGTTCCCAAGGAACCTTTGGAGAAATCGCCGCGGCATCGAGAGCCGGTGGAACTACGGGAACTGGAGGCGGTGCTGCGTCAAAAGCTGGGGACCAAAGTTTTGTTGAAGCTGGCGGGAAAAAAGGGCCACGGATTTTTGCGCATACACTTTTTTTCCATGGACGATCTCGACAGGATCGTGAAGCTTTTGGTTCTTGACGGGAAAACCGAGTAGCGTCCCTTTCATTTTGCCAGCATTTCCTTCAACGACCGGATTTTTTCCTTTTGCTCCGGCTCCTCGCTCAAATCCATAAGCTGGTCCAGTTCCCGCAGGGCATCCTCCCGGCGGCCCATTTTCCAATAGGTCATGGCCATGTTCCGGCGCGTCGGCCCGTAGGCGGGGTCGATTTTCATGGCTTTCTCAAACTCTCGCAGCGCGAGGTCAAATTGTCCCAGGTTGGCGTGAGCCGCGCCGAGGTCGTTTTTGATTTCCAAATTCAACGGATCCAATGCCAGCGCCTTCTTGAACTCCGCGATCGCCTCTACGCCGCGGTTTTGAGCGGCCAGAAGAATTCCGAGTTGATCATGAATTTCCGGGGAATAGATGCCCTTGGAGAAGGCCAACTCGGCCGTCGTTAGGGCCAGGTCTTGCTTTCCCATCACCCTGTAAAAATAAATGAGGTTGCCGTAGGGCTCCGCGGCCGAGGGGCTGCGCCGCATTTCCTGTTGGGCCGTTTCGAGCGCTTTCTCGACTTGGCCGTTTTGAAAATACGCCATGCACAAATTATTGATGACGGAGGGGTTATCGGATTTGGCGCGGAGAGCTTGCTCGTAATTTTCTATGGCCGCCGCGTAGCGGCCCTGCCGGTAGTAGGCGGTTCCAAGGGCGTTTAAGGCGCTGGGAAATCCCGGCGCCAAGCGCAGGCTCTTCTCAAATTGGGCGATGGCCGGCTCGAATTGTCCTCGCGAAAGATAGTCGCCTCCCAAAAAAACATGAATGCGATGGTTGTTGGGAAATATCCGCAGATTGTCTTTGTAAAGCGTTTCTCCGTCGCGCCACGCCCGGTTGCGCAGGAAAGTTCCGCCTGCGTAGGCGGGCAGCAGCGCCACGGCCAAGGCCAAGGCGGCCCTTTTGGGAATGGACTCGGCGGCGCGGGCGAGCAGCAGCGCCAATCCAACCGATGGAATATAGAGGTATCGCTCAAACATAAGCGAGGTGTGAAGAAACGGGACGAAATTAAGAACGGGGGCCAGGCCGAGGATTATCCATGCGCTCCAAAAGGCGATTTGGCGGTCCGCGCGCCCGCGCCAAACGGCCCCCAAAATCGCCGCGCCCAGAAGGGCCGCCGCGCCGAGAAAAGCCGGCTCGGCCGCGGAGCGGAGCGCCGGCACGTCATAGCTCACCGCCAACCGGACCGGAATAAAAAGGAGGCGCGCATACTGGAGCAGGACCGGCGTCATGGTCAAAAAATTCGAGGTGAGGCTGCCTCCGGGATACGAGGCTTGATGCTCGACATTGGCCAGGACGGTGAATCGCAACGGAAGATAAACCGCCGTTATCAGCGCCGCGCCCATAAGAAAGGGGGAGGAGAGAATGGTCTTGGCCCTATCCATGAGTCGCGGCGGAGCCGCCGGCGGCCCGGCGGGAAAAAGAATTTCATGCGCCAGGAACAGCGCCGGAAGCGTGACGGCTGTTTCCTTCGCCGCCAGAGAAAGGCCGTAGGCCGCCAGAGCCCAGGCGGCGCGCCGGCGCAGAGCCAAGATGAAGGCTGCCAGGTAGAGCAGGCAGGCCCAAAGCTCATCGCGGTAGGCGACGCAATTGACGACCTCCGTATGAACGGGATGGACCGCGAAAATCAACGCCGCCAGCAGGGCGCCCGCCGCCGGCAAAAAAGAGAGGGCAAAAAAATAGACGAGGGCGGCGTTGAGCGCGTGCAGGCCGGCGTTCACGGCCCTTTGGGCGCCCGCCCGGGGGCCCAACACGCCTTGGGTGACGATCAGAGACAAGGAATCCACTGGGCGGTAAGACTCTTCCCTGGCGGCGTAATAGTAGCCGCGGGTCAGCAGCTTCGGAATATTGCGCCAATCGCGAAGGGCGGCGTTGTTTTGAATTTGCTCCACGTCGTCCCAAAGGTAAGGATTTTGCAGCGAGTTCGCGTAGACGGCGAAGGCGGCGGCCGCGGCCAGGGCGAGATGCAGGCCCGAGCGGCCGATCCGGTCTCGGAGTGTGATGGGCGCGGGTTTTCGCATTTGGCTCAAGAAGTCTAGCAGGATTGCGCGAGACTGGCAAGAACCCGGACGCGGCCTGCGGGTCACGGCATAATTTGTTATGATAATTTCATCCGCAGCAAAATTTGTGAGGGGATTTATCCGGAGAAATTGTGGCGCAGCGAATCCTGGTGGTTGACGACGACGAGCCCATCCGCGAGCTTTGCAAAAGGAGCTTGACCCGCCTTGGCTTCGACGTTGAAACGGCGCAGAGCGGCGACGACGCGGTCGCCCGCTTTGAATTCACGGATTTTGATTTTGTTTTGACCGACGTCATCATGCCCGGCAAGCTGGATGGGCTGGGCCTGGTGCAGGAGGTCAAGCGCCGCTCGCCGTCCACCGACGTCGTGGTGATGACCGCCTTTCCGGACCTGGAGACCGCGGTTTCGATACTCAAAAGCGGCGCCTATGATTACCTGATGAAGCCCTTCGACACCCACCTGCTCATTACCGTGGTACAGAGGTGTTTTGAAAAGCGGCGCTTGGACCGGGAGCTGGACCGGGAAAAAAGCCTGCGCCAGGAGCTGGAAGCGGCCTATTCGGAGCTGCAGAAAGTGGAGCGCGCCAAGGACGCCTTCCTGGCGCGCATCAACCACGAGCTCAAGACGCCGCTCACCGCGGCTCTATGGGCCCTGGAATGTATCGCGCCTAGAGAAGGCGACGACGAGCAAAACCGGCTGCATGAGATGGCCCATATGCGGATAAAAAAAATGCAGCAAATGGTGGATAACTTGATTTTATTCTCCAAGACCTATGCCGCCGGCTTCAAATGCGCGCAATCGGAAACGGACCTCAAAGGCCTGCTGGAAAAAGTGGCTGAAAATTACCGCCCTCAGTTGGACGAGAAACAAATCGGCGTGGAGTGGAAATTAGATGAAAACGCCGGCACCCTCTGGGCGGATGACCGTCTCCTGGAGACCGCTTTTAAACATCTATTTTTAAACGCCGTGCAGTTCAACAAGCCCGGCGGCAAAATCCGGGTCGAGACGCGCCTTCTTGCGGAGGGCGAGGTCGAGATCTTGTTTTTTAACACCGGCATCCGCATCCCGCCGGAGCTGCAGTCGCACATTTTCGACAGCTTCTACCAAGCCGCCGAATACTTGACCCGCGAAGTGGGGGGGCTGGGCTTGGGGCTTGCCATCGTCCGCCGCATCATCGAGGCTCACGGCGGGCGCGTGGTCGCCGAAAGCGCTTCCGACGCGGGCAGCGAATTTAGAGTCTTTTTGCCCCACCGCCAGTCCCCGGTCCTAAGCCCCAACGAAGAATCGCGCTGACGGGCTGCAGGTTCCCGCACCGTCACTCAATGACGTTAAGTTGGAAGCCGTTGGAATGGGCGGCCATCTCGGGCGCGTACATGGATTGGAGCACGGCCGCGCCCAGGCGGTATCTGCCCGCCGTCGTGGGCCTGACCCGGTAACGCAGGATGTGCTCGCCGTGCGGCAGCCAAGGGATGAAAAAGTTGGTCAAGGAATCGCGCGGCTCCTCGTAGCGGGAGAGTTGGTCCCACTTCCAGCCCGAGAGAAGCTCCTCCGCCTCAAACCCGGCGATCTTAGGGTCCTTCAAGTGCGCGTACTCGAACTGGCCGCGCGTGTTGAGCTTGAGTTGGATCTCGATCTGATCGCCCACATTCACCTCTTCTCCCGCTTTGAGCGGGGACAAGTGATAACCATCCGCTTTCTTTGAGCGCAAGAAGAAGCGCCGCGAGAGTTCCATCATGCCCGGCCCGGAGGCCTTGGCGGTCTGGTCGGTGGTGTATATCCAGGTCAAAGACGCAAAAGCCAAACCCGGACCGTCCTTTTGAATAGCGGCCGCGCCTTGCTTGACTCCGATGTCCATGCCGCGCTTGGTCCAGCGCAAAGGCTTCTCGAGCCAATCGTAGGGCTCCACCCGCGCCGTTTCCACATCAGCGCCCCAGTTGACTTGAAAATTGTCGCCCGTATCCAGCGCCCCGCGAGAGCGCAGCACGTCCAGCAAGGAGAATATCGCGGCGGCCGAAGCCTTGGTGGATTTCCACTCGTTGCCTTTGCGGTTGAAGAGGAGCCATTGGACCATGCCCGGGATGCGCCCATCCTTGGGCCGCAAAGTGAGCAAGGCGCGCAGAAGAAAGGCATGTTTCTCCACCGTGTCGTTGTACCAGAGCCAGGAGATTTTCTCCGGCGTCCAGTACACCCCCGCGATGGGGTCTTGGCGCGCGCCGTCCAGAGCGCGGTCGAGATAGAGATCGCCCTTGGCCTTCTCGCCCAAACGCCAATAGACGAAAGCCGCGTAGGCTTTACCCAGCGGGGTCATCGCCTCGGCATGCTTGTCCGCGGTGTCCGCCCAGATCTTCGCAAATTTCCATCCGGCCCCGGCGCCGGAGAAATTCTTCGGATAAGAGGTCACGACATAGGCCGCGTAAAGGATGAGCGACACATCGCCTTCATCGGGTTTAAGATGCTTGGGCATCTCTTGATTGACGTAACCCAGGGCGCGGTTGACGATGTCCGCGGGGACCTCGACGCCATAGTTCTGAGCCTCGGCAAAACCGGAGAGAACGAGCAAGGTGATGTAGGGGTCCGAGCGGCCTCCCGGAAACCAGGGGAAGCCGCCGTCCGGGTTCTGGGCCGTCTTGAGCTTGCCGAGGGAATCTTCCAATTCGCGCTTGACGACGGCGTCATCGAGCATATCGATGACGGGCCAATAGCTTTTGCGCCCCGCGCTTATCTCCTCCCAAGGCGTTTCCATGAGATGGATCATTCGCCGCGGATCGCCGCGGTCCCAGGCCGGGGTGATGCTGTCGCGCTTGGGAATCCTCTTTTCCGCTTTGGCCAGTTCAGGATTTTTTTTGTAAAAGGAATTGACAATGGCCAGGGGCACGGTGCGGTTCAATAATTGTTCGACGCATTCATGCGGATAATGCGCCAAGAACGGAAGGCTGTTGAGGATGGAAAGCGCCAATTGCGGGTCCACCTGCAAAGTCATGGACTCGTTGACGCGCGTGGGATCGGCCTGGTAGAAGGCCGGCAGTCTGAGAGCTTTCTTGACGCTTCCGTCGAGTGTGACGATAACCGACTCCACAAGCCTCTCGCGCGAAGGCAGGATGGGGAGGTCCCTTTCCTCCGCGTCGGTCAGATTTCCCGATCGGGCGATGGCGCGCACTTTAAAGTCGGTCGAGCCGCGGGGCGCCTTGATTTTCCAGGACAATGGCGCTATGCCTCGGGGAGAGGAGGCAAAGTTCTGGGTCAAGCGGGAGAGGCCGAGTTTTTCCGCCGCGTTTTTACCGTCCTCTTCAATAGCGAGAGTCAGCTCTCCCGCTAAATTCTGATCCGTTTCGTTGTGCACGACCGTCTTGATGATTCCCTCGTCGCCTTCGCGGAAGAAGCGCGGCATCTCCACCTGCACCATCAAGTCCTTGCGCGTGAGGGCCTCGGCCGAAACTTCGCCGCGCTTGGCGTCTTTGGTGAGGGCATAAGCCTGGATTTTCCAGCTCGTCAGTTGCTCCGGCGCTTTAAAACTAAAAACCCCGCGCCCATCGGCGATATTCAATTGCGGCTCAAAAAAGGCAGTTTCAGAGAAATCCGAGCGGACATGAACAGGCGGCTGGCTTGGCGGCTCGGCTAAAATCTTGGTTTTGTATTCGCGCTCTTGAGCTTTCCGCGAAGCAATCCCTGGGCTCGGATGCGGCGTCCCCGCACGAACGGACTTGGGACTGGGACTGCCTGCCGCAGCCTCGAACGATTCTGACATTGGCGAGAAGTCGTAGACCCGGCTCTTGTTGAGACGGAGCATGGGGGGCTGAAGTTCAGCGATGGCTTCGTCATAACGCTCCAGCATTTTTTTGATCCAGCCTTCCTCGATTGGGATCTCGGAGGTCCAGGGCTCATAGAGCGAACCTTGGGCGCTGCCCGCGCCCCGTCGCGGGGCAAAGAGCTGCGACACCCAGGGCGCCATGGCCTTCACATAGTACTCCAGAGATCGGTCAAAGACGCGCACCACGGCTTCTCCCTGGACGGGCTTTTTGTCGCGATCAACAACGGATAAGGACCACGTCACCTTCTCGCCGGGCTTCATCACGGGGGTGTGCTTAAGCTTCACGGAGAGCTCGCGGTCCTTCCAAGGCACGTCGATGTGGACCTGGCCGCTGCGGATATTGAAGTCGCGCGCTCCGAACCACCGCACGGTAAAGCCTCCCTTGTGGTCGTCGCCCACAGGCACGGAGAGCATGCGGATGCCTCCGCCGTTTAGGACGCGCCGCTCAAGAAGATGCTGGCCTCCCCAAATCTCAATATGGATTGTGCCGTCCAATAAGCTTGAGCCCATCAACACATTGGCAGTTTCGCCGGCGATATAGGAGGCATGCTCCGCAATAGTCACTTCGGGAAGCTCCAACGCCTTTTTGCTCCGGCCGCCGCTTGCAGCCAAGAGAACGATGGACTGCTCGTTGATTCCGCCCCATGTATCCTCGGCGCGCACCTTAAGACGATAGACCCCTTCCTTCAGACCTTTTAAAGCCGCCTTGGCCGGGACCTTGCCGGTAAAAATTAGATTGCCTTGCGCGATCAATGGGCCGTCGTCAACGTCTTTAAAAAGCGCTTCCAAAGAAGGGCCGTCAGGGAAAGACCCGTCCCAGCGAGTCTCCGCCTTGGGCGTCATAGGACGGCCCGAAAGGAGGCGCAGCTCAAATGAGCCGGAGCCGGTCACGGGATTTTCGTTGAGGCTCATCAGGCGGATGGGAATCTCCGAAGCCTTCCCAGCCAGGAGGAAACCCGAGGCAGGGGCGATGTCGAAGAGGTAGGACTTGGCGCCCGCCCGGAAAGAACGCGAGGCCTGTATCGTGCGTCCGCCCGGGTCCCGCGACTCGGCCTCGACCACAAAAGTCGCGGGCCAAGGCTCCTCTTGCGGGGTGTCCGCGGGCTCAGGCGTGAAAGTGAAGGAGAACCGGCCTTCGGCATCCGTCATAGTCTGTCCGGTGAGAACCTCGGTGCGGCCGTCGTCGGTTGTCAAACCGCGCCACCACCAGCAGAACCACGGGATATAACTCTCCCGATAAATTCGATAAGTGACCGGCGCGTCAGGCACGGCGCCGCCAAAATAATATTTGGCCGTTCCTAAGACCGAGGCGGCTTGGCCGAATTTCCAGGGGGCGGTGGCCTCCTCGACTTCGACCTCGAATTCCGGACGCTTGTATTCCTCAACCGAAAACGATTGGTAGGAGGAAAAGTCGTGGTTGAAGTCCTTGAGTTCGGCGGAGAGCCTATATTCTCCCAGAAGTCTGCCGGCGGGTATCGTGAATTTTGTTTGCGCCGAACCCATGGCGTTGAGCTTCAGGTCGGCCTTGAAGAGTTCTTGGTTGTTGACGTCGCGCGCCTGAAATCTGACCACGGAAGTCCCGTCGTAAACTCTGTATCCGCGCGGGATGCGGCGCAGAACGGTGACCTTGGCCCGCACTTCCTGTCCGGGCCGGTAGATCGGGCGGTCCGTCTCCACGAAGATTTCGATGGGCGCCGGCGCCGAGGCGCCGAAGTACAAGGCGCCTGAGCCATAGGCGTAGGATTCGCCCTGTTTCGCGAGGGGATCGAATAAAAATTGAGTCAGGCTGCCGTAATTCAAATCAATGTCAGCCGAGGCTTGTGCCCGGCCCGAGGAATCTGTATTAAGGATCACGCGCTCGCTTTTCTGGTGGTAGTAATAGCGAAAGGCGTCTATCCGGGCCGTCGTGGGTTTTCCCGTGAGGCCGTTGAGCGTATAAAAGTGCAGTATGGGCGCTTCGCGGGAAGAGGGTCCTGATGGTTCGAATATAAAATCCCTTTCCGGCCCTTGGACCCCGGAGCTGGCGATCAAGAAAAGATCGGTGACATTGAGATAAACCGCATTAAGCAGCGAGCTTCCGGGCTTGAAGCTCTCGTCGCCGCCGGCCAGAGCCAGGTAAATGCCGGCATTGAGCGTCGGCGATTTGATATCGGTGTCCACAAACGCGTAAGGTTCAGTGGAACGAACGCTCGCCGTCCAAGCATGATCGGGCGCACGGTTGAGAAAGTGGGCGACAATTTTCTCATCGGCCTGACGCAGCCTGGACCAGCCTTCCGCAGGGTATTGACCGGCAAGTTCTAAGAGTTCCTCGGGATTGGCCCGATAGAGGCGAAAAAAAACCTCGTCTAAGTTGCGCGTCCGGACGCGGAGAGCATCGCGGCTGCCGGGCGGCACAAACTTGGCCGACAGGCTCAACACCGGCAGTTCGATCTGGGCGCGCAGATTGGCGCAATGCTTGGCCGCGCTCAGCATGGACGCATTTCCTGAATCACGGCTAAAAATGTGTCGAATCGACAGCGTCCCGACGGAAGGCTTCGGCAGTGAATTTGCAAATCTGTTCAGATTAGCGGCTTGACCCGATGGATATGACGAACGGCCTGGTGAACCAAATCGTGATGCGG
>JACQRQ010000073.1 GCA_016206405.1 Elusimicrobiota bacterium
ACGAATATCTGACCAAGCCTTTCGACCTCAAGGAATTGACGGTCCGCATCCGGCAGCTTTTGAAGCGAACGCGGCGGCCCGAATAGGCCGGGGGCCGCAATGGCCAAAAAAAACGCCAAACAAGGCAAGCTGGCCTACAAATTCCTGTTCTGGTTTTTGCTCATCTCCCTTTTGCCCCTGGTGTTCACCGGCTACCGCCTTATCCATCTGACCCAGCTCTCCCTGAAGCAGGAGACTTTGCGCGGGCAAACGTCGCGCGCGGTGGGCTTTTCGGAGATGGTCTACAGTTATGTCACCAATTTCCGCAACATTTTATTGGACACCGCCCAGATCCGGGAGTTCGCCTCGATGGACAACTCGACGCAGCGCGGTATTTTGAACCGCCTCATGCACCTGCATCCGGCCTACCTGGAGCTTTCGGTCATCAACATGCAGGGCGAGGAGGTCATCCGCCTCGGGCGGCTTTTGGGCAAGCTTCCCGAGAAGCGGAACTTCAACGATTCCATCGTCTACTTGCGGACTTTGCGCGAAGGCGAGATGATCGGCGCCCTGACCCGCTTCCTCGGCGCTTACCCGGCCTTGAACGTCGCCGTTTTGATCCGCGACCCCGATTCCAAAGACGTCGCCCGCGGCGTGCTTTTGGGAAAAATCACCTTAAACGGCCTGAGCCAGATGCTCCACGACCAATTTCCCGAGCCCGAAACCACGCAGGCGGTCGTCATCGGCCCCGGAGGATTTTTGGTGGCCCATTCCGATTTGAAAAAAGCCTTCAGCGCCGAGGTCAGCCTGCCCAAGGAAATTCTCGATATCATCCAAAGCCAGTCCTCCGAGACGGGAGGGGGCGAAATCGCGATTTCAAGCGGGGAGCGCCTCCTGGGGGCCTTCGCCACGGTCAAGGATTTGGGCTGGCAGGTGTACGTCCAAAAGCCGATCGCCGTCGCCTATCAGGCGGTCAATCAGATCGAGGGGCAAATTTACCGCGTGCTGCTCATCGTGATCGTGGTGACGATATTGCTGAGCTTGGTGGTCGCCGGCCGCATCAGCCAGCCCATCCGCAACCTCAAGGAGGCGGCCGTCAAATTGAGCCAGGGCGAGTTTGATCGCATGCCGGAGTCTCCCACCTCCAACGACGAGATCGGAGACCTCACGCAGACCTTCATCGACATGAGCGATTCGCTCAAGGACAAGACGGGCCAGCTCGTGACGGCCAAAGAGGAGCTGCAGAAATTAAACCGCACGCTGGAGCACCGCGTCGAAGCGCGGACGCGCGAGCTCCGGGCCGCTCAGGAAGAGCTCATCGCCAAAGAGAGGCTGGCGGCCATCGGGGGCATGGCTTCCGTGGTGGGCCACGAAATCCGCAATCCCCTGGCCGTCATCAACAACTCCACCTATTTCATCAAGGCCAAGCTCTCCGCCGGCGAGGTCAAGGTCGACCCCAAGATCAACAAGCATTTGGCCATCATCGAGTCCGAGATTCAGCAAGCCAACGGCATCATCAGCGAAATTCTCACCTTCGCCCGGCAAAGGGAGCTGAAGCTGGAGCCCCACCGCATCAATCAGTTCATGGAGGAAATACTGTCTTCTTATCCCATTCCCGGCAATATCCAGGTGCTCAAGGAGTACTCGGACCAGGAAGTCACCGTCAATATAGACGCCGACGAAATGAAGCAGGTTCTGCGCAATCTGATTGGCAACGCCATCGAGGTCATGCCGGGCGGCGGAGTGATCAAGTTCGACACGCGTCAAATCAACGACTGGCTCTGCATCGGCGTGGCCGACAGCGGCTCGGGAATCCCCAAGGACGTTTTGGAGAAGATTTTCACGCCCTTTTTCACCACGAAGGCGCGCGGCACGGGGCTTGGGCTTGCCGTCGTCAAGAAGGTGATCGACCATCACCGCGGCAAGGTCGAGGTCAAAAGCGCCGTGGGAAAAGGGACGGTTTTCCATCTTTACCTGCCCATCGCCAGCCGCCTGAGCCCCACCGCGGAGCTCAAGCCGACCGAGAAGTGAGGCGCTAGGCCATGCAGGCCAACATCCTGATTTGCGACGACGACAACAACCTGCGCGATACCCTGCGCGACCTTCTGGAAATGGAGGATTACCGCGTGGTGGAAGCCGCCTCCGGAGAGGGGGCGATGCAGGCGGTCGTGTCCAACAGCTTCGACATCATCTTGATGGACTACAACCTGGCGGATAAGACCGGCATCGAGGTCATCCATCAAATTCGCCAGATCAATCAGGAGTGCCAGATTTTGATGATGACGGCGCACGCATCCCTGGACACCGCCCTAAAGGCCATCCAGGAATCGGTGGCCGACTTTCTCGTAAAACCCGTCGACATCATCTATCTGAAGATGGCCATCCATAAGGCCCTCAACAAGCTGCAGCTTGAGCGGGAAAACAAGCGCCTCATCGCCGACCTCACCCGCGCCAACCGGCAGTTGGTGACCTTCGACAGCATGAAGTCCAAGTTTTTGTCGATGGCCTCCCATGACCTGTCCAATTCCCTGATGACGCTGCAGCTGAGCTTTGAGATGCTGGGGGCGTCCATCCAGCCCTCCCAGACGCAAAAAAAGAACGTCGATTTCATCCATTCCGGCATCGCCCAGTTGTCGCGGCTCATCGAGGACCTTGTCGATTGGGCCGCCATCGAGCAGGGCAAGCTGCGGCTGGAAAAAGGACAGGTAGACCTCCAAAAGTTTTTAGACGAGATTCTGCCCGCGCCGCGGCTTCGCGCGGGGCACAAAAATATCGCCTTGACGGCGGAGGTGGAGGCGTCGCTTCCGGCGGTGGTCGCCGATAAAAGGCGTTTGGGCCAGGTGCTTTTAAATCTCCTGGAAAACGCCATCCGCCACACGCGCCGGGGCGGCGTCATCAAAATCCGGGCGGCGCTGCACGGCAAGGAGAGCGTGCGGGTGTCGGTCGCCGACACGGGCGAAGGCATCGACCCCGCCGAAGCGGAGCACCTCTTTGAGAGCTTTTACCAGGCGGCCAAAAGCGACTCGCCGCGAGGCCGCATGGGGCTGGGGCTTTCCATCGCCAAGGAGATTCTCCAGGGTCATGGGGGAAAGATCTGGGTTGAAAGCGCGGGCATCGGGCACGGCGCCGTTTTTCATTTCACTTTGCCGCTGCGCCAAACCGCCGCGGTCATTAATTGAGGCTCGTGCCGTGCTTGCGCGGTTTGCACAAATCCGCTAAGATTAGCTGTACATTCAATTTTCCAAAGGGTTGAGCAGGGGGAATCTTTTATGAAACAGGTCAAAAAGGCCGCCAAGGCCAAAAAAGGGAAACTGACGGTTTTGATCGCCGACGACCAAACCCTTTTTCGGGAAGGGTTGAAAGACCTTTTGGAAAACGAGAGCCGCTATATCGAGGTGGTGGGAGAGGCCGCCAACGGCCCCGAAGCCATCAGCATGGCGAAAAAGCTGCGTCCCAACGTCATTTTAATGGACATCAAGCTGCCGCAGTTGGACGGCATTCAGGCGACGCGGGTGATCCGCAAAGAATGCCCCAATACCAACGTTATCATCCTTTCCAGTTTCGAAGACGACGCCCACGTGATGGAGTCCGTCCAGGCCGGCGCCAACGGCTATCTCTCCAAGATGCTGCCCGCGGTGGAAATGGTCAACGCGCTTAAAACCTTCGCCAACGAAGGCGTCATGATTCCTCAAAACGTGATGGGCAAACTTATCCAGGGCCTCCGCTCCATGGGACGCGCCACCGTGGAGGCTTCCTTGGTCGCCCTGACCAAAACGGAAATCCGCGTTTTGAGCCTGCTGGGCAAGGGACAAAGCAACAAAGAAATCGCCGCCGCGCTCACCTGCAGCGTCAAAACCGTCAAAAACCATCTCAACTCCATTTTTCAGAAGCTGGAGGTCAGCAACCGCACCGAAGCGGTGGTCAAGGGCATCGAGATGGGGCTCATTTCGGCGG
>JACQRQ010000071.1 GCA_016206405.1 Elusimicrobiota bacterium
TGCCTCTGTTCGGCGCGCTTCTTGCGCACGTGACTCCAATAATCGTAGGAAAAAGGGAACCTGACGCCGAACGTCACAAACCAGTTGTTGTTGCGCAACGGAAAGTCCGAGCCCACGAATTCCTGGCCCGCCCCGATGATCAAGCTGGGCACGCGCCGTCCCAGCGCCAAGTTGACCGAAATGGCATCCATCTCCGCTTTATAGGTTTCCGCCTGGAGTTCGGGCCGGACCTCCATCGCCCAAACTTTGGATTTTTCCAAATCGGCCGCGACCTGCCGCGTTTCCAGACGGCCGTCCACCCGGAAATCAGCGTCCAACTCCAAATTGAGAACTTTGGCGAAATCCAGGCGCGCTTGAACGATGTCTTGGCCGGAGCGCGCCTCCAGAGCGCGAAACCGGCTCAAGCTTCCCTGCGCGGCCACCTCGTCCCAGCCCGAAGGTTTGAGCTGCTCCAAAAGTTTTCGCGCTCCGGCGGCGCGCTCCACAACCGCCGTATCCTGCTCCTGCGCCAGCAGCAGGCGGTAGAAAACCTGGCTTGTCTTAAAAGCGATGTCCAGCCGGATGGCTTCGTAATCGGCCTCCGCCTGCTTGAGCGCCGCCTGGGCCAGGCGCAGCGTGTCCCCCTGGCCGGCATGCAAAGAATGCTGCACGGAAACGCGGCCGGTGTAGACGTTGTCATGGATGGACGGGAACAAGTTCAGGGACCCGACGCTCGGCGGCAGCGAGAAAGGATATTGGGAGGAATATTTGGTTGTGTTCGCCTCGATGCCGATCTCCGGAAAGAACAAAAACAGCGCCTCCTTGATCCGCTGCTTGGCGATGGCGATATTCTGCTCCTCGAGAAGAAGCTCCGTGTTGTTGAGCATCGCCAGCTGGACGGAATCGTCGAGATGGAATATCCGCGCGTCCGGCCTAAGCGCGCGGGCGGACCCGGCAAAAAACAGCAGGGCGATAATAACGGCAAGGCGTTTGGCCATAGATCGATTCAAAGGGATGATCCGCGCGGTCAAAGCTTAAAGCCGCTTGTGATGTGCTGCAGTTCCGTTTTCAAGGCCTGGATTTCCTGCAGAAAGGCGTCCTCTTGAAATTTCTTCGACAAGACGTCCAAACGGGCGCTCAAATGCTTGAGAGCGTTGCGGTCTTCTTTGAGCTTGATTTGGAGGCTTTCCACCATGCGGTTGAATTCATCCTGCAGCTCCCCCAACTCGTCGCCGGTTCGCAGGGACACGCGATGCGTCAGGTCCCCGGCGGCGACCGACTGGGCGCTTTTTTCAAAACGGTAGACGGGCCCCGCGATCCTGTGGGAGACGATCAAGGACATGAGAAAGCAAATGCCAAGGTACAAAATGACCTTGACCAGGAGCACGCCTTGAACCTTATCCAGCAGAGGCTCGGCCCCCGGCAGCTCCCGGGAGATAATGTTGATCATCGTCCAGTATAAATCGATGCCGACCACCAAAACCGCGATCAAGACGAAGCCGAATACCAACCCCACGTACTTAAGCTGCAGCGTCTCCTTGATTAAAATGACGCTGCGGTTGAATTGACGGTTTTCAGCCATAGGCGTTCTCAATGCGAGTCAATGGACACCGACCGCAGAAGCTCCAGCCATTCGGCGCCGACGGTCTTAAGCTTCCCGGTGGCCTCCTCCAGGGAGACCTCCTCGATCCGGTTGCCTTTAAGGGCGACCATGACGCCGAAGCGCTTTTCGTCGGCCAACTGAGCCGCCCGGACTCCCGCGCGGGTGGCCAAAATCCTGTCAAATAGAGTCGGAGGACCTCCGCGTTGAATATGGCCAATGACGGCGCAGCGGGTTTCGATGCCGGTCTCTTTTTCAATGGCGCGGGCCAGCCTCTCGCCGACGCCGCGCTGCTTGAGCAGATTATGGCCGAATTCGTCGAGCGGCTGGGACGCGTCGTCCCCCTCCAGCACAATCGCCTCGCTGGCCACCACCAAAGCGTGCTTTTTGCGCCGGTGGGCGCTTTTAACGGCCCGGGCGACGTCTTTGATCGAAACGGGCTTTTCAGGAATCACGGTGAAGTCGGCCCCGCTGGCCA
>JACQRQ010000072.1 GCA_016206405.1 Elusimicrobiota bacterium
GTCAAACTTCCTCCGCCGCCGGTTCGCGTCCGCTTGCCCGTGCTGCCGCTGTGTCCCGCAATCCGGCCCTTGCGAGGCCGCCGACCGATTCAGTTCGTCTTATCCAGGCTCCATTTGACCCCGCCTCGACACGCGATCAATAGAAACACAAAGCAATACAGGGCGGCCAACTCGCCGCGGTTTATGGCCGGGAAAAATTTAGGGCCCATCTGAAACTTCCAGTGGAATTGGAAATAAGCTACGGCCATCGTGCCGCTGCAGAGGAAAGCCGCCGCGCGTGTTTGAAATCCCAGCAGCACCGCCAGCCCTCCCACGAGCTCGATGATCCCGCCGAACCACAGTTGGGATCCGGCCGGAGGCCGCATCTCCGTAAAAACCCCGAGGACTTTCTGGGCGCCGTGGAAAGAAAACATAAAGCCCGCCATCATGCGCGTCAAGGCATACGCCTGGTCCGAGTATTTTTCAAGCCATTTCATCACTGCGCCCTCCCGTCGATAAATTTCACCGCGTGCGCGCCCCCGCGGCCGGCGCGCCCGTCTTGGCGGCGATGCAGCAGTAGACCTCGGCCGTGGAGCGGTGGCCGGCGCAAGCCAGGCAACCGAGAAACTCCTCCCGGACCCGCTCAAAATTCGGGCCGCAGAAGACGCGCAATAACTGCATGCGATCAAAACGGGATCGCCACGCGTCCAGCACCTCCGCGCGGGCCGGGCCTGCAAACGCGAGTTCCTGATCCTCGAGGGTCAGCGTCTTTAAGACCGCAAATCCGGATCGCTCCAGGTGATTCCGGAGCTTTCGGCCCATAAAAAAATCGTAACGTCCCGCCGCGAGCGCATCCCGTGCGTAGGCATCCAACAACGCCTTCGTCGGGGAGCCGAGCGGCTCGTGTCCGAACAAATCGTCGATTTCCGTGAGCGCGGCCCAGCCTCCCGGCCGCAGATGTTTCGCCCACGCGGCAAGCGCGGCGGGCAAATCCGGGAAATACGAGGCTGTGAAGCTGCACCAAAGCCCGTCCACCACAACCCCAAGGTCCGGGGACGCGCGCAGGTCGCACAGGCGGAACTCCGCGTTAGGCAGCCGCCTCGCCCGCGCCTGGCGGAGAAGCTCTTCATTGGCGTCAATGCCGATGACCCGAGCTCCCCGAGCCGCGAACTCAGCCGCTTGGTCGCCCACCCCGCATCCTAGATCAAGAACTATCTGCTCCGGGAGGGAAGGCAGAGCGTCGAAGATGCTCGGCCAAGGCCGCCAGCCAAACTGCCGTTTGTAGTCATCCGCGAGGCTCATGCGCTCAAAGTTTCACCTACAAGACTGATCGCGTCGACCAAGTCCCTGACGAGCGCGAAATTATAACTTTGTTATTGGCTTATCCGCTAATTTCTAGTATCCTTGAACCTAGGAAAAATCAGGGATCCTGAATGCGATCCCGATTCATCAAAGCGGCTGCCAGGCCGCCGGAGGAATAGACCCGATGCCGAAGACAGCGGAAAAGTCGGAAGTGAAAAGCTTCAATACGCCTGAGGAAGTGCGGTCGTTCGAGAAAGGAAAAGTCGAGTTGGTCAAAGTCGGCGGCGCGCTCGTCGGCCGCGGCACGTTCCAGCCGGGCTGGAAATGGTCCACCTGCGTCAAGCCCTTGGCCAAAACCAAGAGCTGCGAGGCGGCCCATTTCGGCTATCAAATCTCCGGCACGTTGATAACGGCGCCGGACAACGGCCCCGAAATAACGAGCAAGGCCGGGGACGTCGTCCTCCTTCATCCGGGGCACGACGCCTGGGTGGTCGGCAACGAGCCGGTCGTGGTCATTGATTTTCAAGGCATGGTCGATTACGCCAAGAAATCTTCGGGCAGGTAAAGTCAATACGTTCCTCAGGGGCGCGCCGGGCCAGAGCTTCCGGCGCGCCCTCGCTGGCCTTGCAAATATACCTAAGGGCCAAGGGGCTTTTGCCCTCGGATAGCAAATATCCGGTGCGGAATCCGCAGCGGCTCGGATGGAAACTCCTCCCTCAATTGCCGCGCCAGTTCCCGATCGAAAGCCTGAATTTTTGCCGTGTCGCGCAGAGCCAACACCCCGTTGCAGGCACGGATTCGCCCCCGCCATTCCTCATGCGTGAACGCAATGTCCTCATCGTAAAAGGTGGATCGGATATGGCCAAAGCCCGCGGGTTCCATGTGATCGCTCCACTTCTCGTATTTCCCATCCGATCCGGCAAGCGGCCACGCCGGATTATATTTCAGAATGAGTTCCTCCGTCCGTCCGGGCACATCGCCCCTTCGCGGCAGGTAGGAAAAATGGCAGATGAGCAAGAGACCGCCAGGCTTGAGCATCCGCATACATTCCTTGGCGGCGGCCATTCCCTCGAACCAGAGCCAACACTGGCCAGCCGTGATGATGTCGAATGCTTCCGCATCTAACGGCGCGGATTCCGCCCTGCCGAGCACATAGCTGACCCGGACTCCATCGCGCTCTCCAAGCCTCCGCGCTTGGTCGATGAGCTCCGGAGAAATATCCAGCCCCGTCACTTCGGCGCCTTGTTTCGCGAATCCGCGCGCCAGAGTCCCCGTTCCAGTCCCCAAGTCCAGGATGCGCTGCCCGGCTTTCCCAATCCCTTCTTGCGACAGGCGTCTGAA
>JACQRQ010000070.1 GCA_016206405.1 Elusimicrobiota bacterium
CGATAGTCCCGGTCCAGATTGATGTTGGATAGATGCATGTCGTTCTTGTTGGCCCCCGAGACCCCGTTGACGACGGAGCGCACGGCGTGGTCGGCAACGATCAGCAGGTCGGCTCTTCCGGAGCGCTCTTTAAGCCCCGCGGGGCCCGCGAAGCCGACCTCGCATTTGGCGATGTCTCGGTATTCCGCGTCCCGCGATTTGCGCAGCGCCCGGCACTTTAGCGCCCGCGTCAGCTTTTCCTCATTGAGCTCATGGTCGCCTCTGAGCAGCGCCACCACCGGGCGTCCGTCGGCGTCATAAAACATGGTTTTGATGAATTTCGACTTGGGAGCGCGCAGCAATTCGGACACGCCCTCGACCGTCCAAACCCCCGGCGTGGGGACTTCCATGAGCGGCAGAAGATCGGCGTGGTTGGCCGCTGGAATGCTTTCCGCCGCGCTTTCGGCGCGCTCGAGATTGGCGGCATAAGAGCACGCGGCGCAGGTGACGATGGTTTCCTCGCCCGCCTCGGCCAGCACCATGAATTCATGCGAGGTGTCTCCTCCGATGGCGCCGGAGACGGCCTCCACGGGCCTAAACTGCAGGCCGCAGCGCTTGAAAATTCTGCGGTAAGCCTCAAACAGCCGCTGGTAGTAGATGGAAAATTCTCCCGCGTCGGCATGGAAGGAATAAGCGTCCTTCATATAGAATTCGCGCGCGCGCATGACTCCAAAGCGCGGACGAATTTCGTCCCGGAATTTCAGGCCGAACTGATAAAGCATCAAGGGCAGCTGGCGCCAGCTGCGGATTTCGCGGCGCACCAAGTCGGTGATAATTTCCTCGGCGGTGGGCGCAAAGCAGAACTCGGAGCCTTTCCGGTCGGCGATCCGCAGCAGCTCCTTGCCGTAAACCGCCCAGCGCCCGGTTTCCACCCAAAGCCCTTTGGGTTGGATTACGGGCAGCCACACCTCCTGCCCCCCGGCGGCCTCCATTTCCTCCCGGACGATTTGCTCGACCTTCTTTAAAACGATGAGCCCCATGGGGAGCCAGTCATAGATCCCGCTGGCCACTTTGCGGATCATGCCGGCCCGAAGCATGAGCTTGGCGCTCACGGTGTCGGCGTCGGCGGGCATCTGGCGGAGCGTCGGCAGCAGAAATTTGGATAATCGCGCGGATTTAAGCATGCAAGTCCTCTCTTACCTTGCCGTCAGGCTTCTGAGCATCGGGGCCAAGGCTTCGTTGCCGGGGCCGGCCGTGATTTGGAAAATTGCCTTGGGTCCGTCTAAAAAGACGAGCTTTAAGGGGGCGGGGCTTTGCAGCACCACCTCAAATCCCGGCAAAGGCAAATCGACGAGATCGCGCATGAGAAACGGCTCCTGCTTCCCGTTGAGAGTCTGCTCCAGAGTTTTTTTGACGCTGCCCAGGTCCGAGAAAGGGTCGCCGGCCTTCTTGGGACGCGCCTCCAGGCGGATGACTTCGGTCGCGTCATAGCGTCCTTCGGCCGTCAGGTCTTGGGGAGGCGTGTTTTCCGGAAACAAATAAACCGTCTCGATCTCGTCTTTCATGGGCGCGGCGCTGGCCAAAAAGCGATCGGGATAGATGAGTTGATAATCGTAGCGCCCGTGAAGAATGTTTTGCGCGGGCTGCGCCGGCGGCCGGGAGCCGGGGAGGGCGCGGTTTTCGCGGTATTGGCGGATTGAGAAAGAGACGCCCGCCAATAGGCCGGCGAGGACGATGCTGCCGAAAAGGAGTGTTACCGCCCGGTGTTCAGCCCTTTTTTTCAATCTTTTCAACCAGGGCGTCGACCCATTGCGTTTCGGCTAAAGTGCGGGTCAGTTGTCCCTTTTCGATCAAAGCTCCCACTCCCTTGCCTCCGGCGACGCCGAAATCGGCGTCCCGGGCTTCCCCCGGGCCGTTGACCACGCAGCCCATAATGGCTATTTTTTTGCCTTGAGCCTTTTTAAACAGCGCCGGGTCTTGATCCAGCCGCTTCTCAAAATCGCGCACGATCTTGAAAAGATCGACCTCGCAGCGGCCGCAGGTGGGGCAGGCGACGATATCGGGGCCGTATTGGCGCAGAGCCAGAGATTTCAGAATTTCAAATCCGGCCTTGGTCTGGGTCGCGGGATCCTCGGTCAAGGAGACGCGGATCGTGTCGCCCACGCCTTCCATCAGAAGCGTCCCGATGGCGATGGCGGATTTGACCGACCCTGGAAGCAGCGTGCCCGCCTCGGTCAGGCCGAGGTGGAGGGGAATGTCAAACGTTTCGCTGAAAAGGCGGTTGGCCAGCAATACCCGCGAGAGGTCGTCGGCTTTGAGGGAGACGACGACGTCGCGAAATCCAAAATCCTCAAGGACGGCGATTTGCTCCTGGGCTTCCTGCACCATTTGCCGCGCCCAATCCTGGGCCGACCAATCCGGCCATTGGTCCCAATCTTTGAGTATCTTGAGCGAGCCGGCGTTGACCCCGATTCGAAGCGCGACGGAGCGCTCCTTGGCGGCGCGCACCACTTGCTCGGTGCGTTCCCGGGAGCCGATGTTGCCGGGATTGATGCGGACCTTGTCGACCCCCTGCCGGATGGCTTCCAGCGCCAGGCGGTGGTCGAAGTGGACGTCGGCGACCAAGGGGATATGAATCCGCTTCTTAATGGCGCCCAGCGCCTTGGCGGCCTCCATGTCCGGAACCGCCACCCTGGCGATTTCGCATCCGGCTTCTTCCACCTTCAAAATTTGGCTCGCCGTCGCGTCGACGTCGCGCGTGTCGGTCGTGCACATCGACTGCACGCGCACCGGCTCGCCGCCGCCCAGCCAAAGCTCTCCCACCCGGACTTTCCGCGTCGTCCGCCTGGGTCGAAGCAAGCTCTTCGCCCGGAGGCCGCTTTGCGGCGTTTGGCCGCAGTTATTTGCCGTCATGCTGAATTTGCTCGACGGCCGGAGGGGCGGCCGCGCCGCGCGTCTTCTTTTCGGCCCAAATCCGGCTGATATCGTTATAGGTGGCGAAAATGAGCACGGTGAACAGCAGTCCCAGCCCCACTGAATTGGCCGTTTGGATCGTTTTAGGCTGGGCCATTTTGCCGCGGATTCCTTCGAGGACGTAAAAGGCGACGTGTCCGCCGTCCAGAATCGGAATCGGCAGAATGTTGAAAAAGCCGATGGCGACGGAAATGAGGGCGATCAGGTAAATGAATTCGCCCAGCCCCGAATGGGCTTTCTCGCCGATGATCTGCATGATCCCCACCGGCCCCGCCAAATCCGGCTTTTCGCGGTGGTAAATTTTCGACGCCAGCGTTTTGACCGTCAGGGCCGTCCAATAATACGTTTGATACGCCCCTTCGCCGGCGGACTGCCAAAGGCCTAGGCGGACGAATTCCACTTTCTGCTGCACGCCCATCAGCCCGACGTTGCGGGCGGGGTCCAGTTTGGGCGTCACGCTCAACGCCATGATCTTGCCCTGCCGGCTCAATTTCAGGCTCGTCGGCGTTCCGGCATGCTGATTGATGACGGCCGCCATCTCTTTCCACGTGGCGATCGCGGCCCCGTCGATTTCAAGAATCGTGTCGTCAATCTGGAGGCCCGCCTGGACGGCGGGGTAATCCGGCACCAAGCCCCCGACCTGGGGAAGGTTGGAAGGCTCGGGGAACCCCTTAAAGTAGAAAACGGAGCTGAACAGAGCGAAGGCCAGGACATAATTCATGAGAGGGCCGGCCGCGGCGATTTGCAGCCGCTCGTGCCACTTTTTGGAAAAAAACTCGTCCGGCGCGCCCTTGAATTCTTCGATGGCCTCTCCCGCGGGTTTGACGTAGCCTCCCAGCGGGATGGCGCAGACGCTGAAGCGCGTGCCCCAGCGCTCGAAGCCGAAAAGCTCCGGGCCGAAGCCGAAAGCGAAGCACAAGACCCGCACGCGAAACCTGAGGCAAAGCAGGTAGTGGCCGAATTCGTGCAGAAAAATCACCAAGCCGAATGTGAAGACGACCGCGAGCGTGGATAGTATCATGGTTTATAATCTCATCGCGGCTTCCCGGGCCTTATCGCGCGCCCATTGGTCGATCTCCACCACGTCCTGCAGGGAGACCGGACCGGAAGCACCGCACAATTTTAGTATTTTTTCGTCCACCTTTGGAATATCCATGAAGCCGATGCGTTTTTCAAGAAAAGCCTCCACCGCGATTTCATTGGCGGCGCTCAGTGCCGCGGGCGCGCCGCCGCCCATGCGGGCCGCCTCCAGGCACAGCGGCAGGCACGGAAATTTTTTAAAGTCGGGGCGGTCGAATTCAAGCCGCTTCATCGCGATCCAGTTCAGGCGCGGCACGGGCGAGGGGGAATGCGCGGGGTAAGTCAGCGCGTATTGTATGGGCAGCTTCATGTCCGGGCGGGACATCTGGGCGAGCACGCTGCCGTCGAGCATTTCAACGGCGGAGTGCAGGATCGACTGCGGATGAATGAGTATTTCAATCTGCTCCATTTTGAGGCCGAAGAGATGCGCGATTTCGATGGCTTCAAAGCCCTTGTTCATGAGCGTCGCGCTGTCGACGGTGATTTTTTTGCCCATCTTCCAGTTTGGATGGGCCAGCGCCTCTTCCACGCTCACCCCGCTCAAGTTTCCCTTGCGCCGGTAAAATGGGCCGCCGGAAGCGGTCAAGAATACCCGCCGGAGCTGCTCTCTCTGGAGCCGCGCTCCTTGAATGCACTGAAAGATGGCGGAGGGCTCGGAGTCGACCGGGATGATCTCGGCGAGCCAGCGCCGGGCTTCCTGCATCAACAGCTGGCCGGCCATCACCATGGGCTCCTTGTTGGCCAAGGCGACCTTTTTGCCTGCCTTTAGCGCGCACACAAGCGGGATGAGCCCCACCGCTCCCACCAGGCTGCAGACCACGATGTCGGCTTGGGAATCAGCCGCCAGGGCGCTGAGGCCCTCCATTCCCGACAGGACTTCCGGGCGGCCGTTGCAGCGTTTTTTGAACTCGGCCGCGGAGGCGTGGTCGAAGAGCGCCACTCTCCGGGGGGCAAATCGCCTGGTTTGCTTGAGGAGCTCGCCCACGCTGCGGCGGCAAGCCAGGCTGTGCGCGACGTAGCCCGGGCCGAGATGGGCGATGACTTCCAGCGCGTTTTTTCCGATCGTGCCCGTGGAGCCCAGAATGGCGACGCTTTTCATGGACGCAGGAACCACCCCAGGCAGTAATACAGGACGGGAGCGGTCAAAATCAGGGAATCGAAGCGGTCGAGGACGCCGCCGTGGCCGGGAAGAATGTCGGAGGAGTCCTTGACCCGGGCGAAGCGCTTGACGGCGGATTCCGAAAGGTCGGACAATTGGCCGAAGACGCCGGTCAATAGCCCGATGGCCAGGGCGTCGGCGGGAGATAGAGTTTCTTTGAGGAAG
Organism: Elusimicrobiota bacterium; assembly: GCA_016206405.1. GTDB lineage: Bacteria > Elusimicrobiota > Elusimicrobia > O2-12-FULL-59-9 > O2-12-FULL-59-9 > O2-12-FULL-59-9. Next base: position 5,357 of record JACQRQ010000070.1, read on the forward strand.
ACGCCGCAAAAAATGACGCTGGCGGCCACGCAGGCGGCCAGCCCGCCGGCGGCGCCCTCCCAAGTTTTTTTGGGGCTCAGAGGCGTCAGGGGATGGTTCCCGAAAAGCTTCCCGCAGCCTTGCGCGGCCGAGTCATTGACCCAGATGAGCGCGAATAAAAGGTAGGTGAGCGTCCGGCCGTGCGGCGCGAGGTCGCGCAGTAAAATCAGGTAGCTTAAATTCCAGGCGATGAAAATCAGGCCGAAAAACTCCAAGGCCATCCGTTCGGCGCTGTGCGCGGAGCGAAAAATTTCCCGGGTCGCGCACAGCGCCATGGAAGCGCTTATTAACAGAGGCAGTTGATCGGGGGCGATTTGTTGGAGCAAGACCAGAAGAAAACCCGCAGGCGCCGTCCACAGCGCCGGTTTCTCCCGCCGCGCCCAGGCGATGACCAAAGCGTATTCATACAAGGCCAGCGCGGCGGCCCCGGCGACGAAAAAGGCGAAGGGCAGGCGGCCCAGGTGGATCATGCCAAGCACCACGGGGATGCCGACGACGGCGGTGAGAAGTCGGGGGAGAATCATCGCTTTCGCAAAACGTCCTATCGGCGCGGTTAGACGCCGCCGAACCGGCGCTGGCGGCTTTGATAATCCTCTACGGCCGCCAGCAGCTCCTTTTCCCGAAAATCAGGCCACAAAATTTCGGTCACGTAGATTTCGGCGTAGGCGCACTGCCACAACAGGAAATTGGAAAGACGGAACTCCCCGGAGGTCCGAATCAGGAGGTCCGGGTCCGGCAAACCTCCGGTGTAAAGCTGCCGGGAAATCAAATCCTCATCGACCGCGGCGGGGGGGCGCTCGAGAATCTTGTTGACCGCGTCGACGATTTCCTGGCGCCCCCCGTAATTGAGCGCCAAA
>JACQRQ010000067.1 GCA_016206405.1 Elusimicrobiota bacterium
ATCTTAAATTGCGGCTGACTTGAGCGCCTTTTTGACTTGGTAGCGCAGGCAGGCTTCCTCGATGCCGAAAAGCGCGAGAGTGAAGCCGAGGTCTCCGAGAAGGGAGTTCCGGTAAAATGGGATCGCGGCCGCGAAGGCGGAGAGCAAACCGCCCAAAGTCTTAGGATAGAGGCCGTTGGGCATCGCCCAAACCCCGAAGTTGGTCAGCGCGAAAAAGACGATGGATGCGGCGAAAGACGCCAAGGCGAGGTTGGCGAAGCCCTTGTCCGATTTAATCCGGATGCCGAGGGCGACGGTCGCGGCGAAGCCGATATAGACGAAGGGCAGGGTCGAATGAAAACCCAGAACGAGGTCGCTCAAAATCAAGGCTAAGAGAGGAAACAGGTAAGCCTGCTTGCGGCTGAGATAACTACCTCCCAGCAGGGCCATGGCGGCCAGGGGAGTGACGTTGGGCGGATGCGGCAGAAGGCGGCTCGCCGCGGCCAGAAAAATCAGGGAAAGGGTCAATTTCGCGTTGGATTGGGTGTTCATAAATTTTAGGCCGGCCTCCTCATATTGGTGCGACGTGCTATTATAATAAATTAACGGATATGCAGTAAAGATTTGCCCTTTTGCTCCATGGGGTTGAGCGGGTCGGGCACGGACCTGCCGTCGACGACGAATTGATATTGGTAGGGCATCGGGTCGGGCATCAGGTGCAGCGTCGTCTTAAAAAGTCCCTTCCCCTCGTGTTCCATTTCGATCGGTTTCCAGCGGCTGAAGCTGCCTTTGAGCATCACGCTTTTGGCGCGGGGATTGTGATATTCGATGGTGATTCTGCGGCTCTTCGGCCGCGAGTTTGACCTTTGTTCCGCCGCCGGCCTGGCGGCCGGGGGGGGCGCCGGCTCGGTTTCCGCGGGAGGCATATATTGAATCGGCGGGCCGGGTTGAAGCTTGGCTTTCGCGACTTTGGGCGGCTGCGCCGCGGGGACCGGTTCCGGAGCGGGTTTGGCTTCAACGGGCGCGGGAGCGGGCGCCGGCGGCAAAACGGGGGCGGGCGCGGCGGCGGGCGCCGAGCTTCTCGTTGGAGCTTTGGAAATTTCCGGCTCCGTGGCGGTGAGCTTCGAGTAAAGCGCGAATCCGCACAGGCAAAAAACCGCTAGGTCCGCCGCCAGGCAGGCGCCCCAGAAGGCCCTGGGATTTTTGTCGATTAAGTTTTTCATGGGCATCGCCGGTTGAGCACCAACAGCTTCGGTTCCGACATGCACTCGATGGAATACTTGACGCCTTCCCGGCCCAGGCCGGAGTCTTTGACGCCGCCGTAAGGCATGGGGTCCATGCGCCACGTCGGGACCTCGTTGATCATGACGCCTCCGACCTCCAAGCCCTCAAAAGCGGCCAACGCATGCTCCAGGCTCGGCGTGAATACCCCCGCTTGGAGCCCGAAGCGGGAGTCGTTGGCTTGGCGCAGGGCATCCTCAAAGTCGTTGAACGGAAACAGGCACAGCAGCGGCGCGGAGGCCTCTTCGGCGCAGACTTTGCTCGAAGGGTTGACGGAGGCCAGGACGGTCGGCTGCATGATGGTGCCGTTTACGCCGCCGCCGCAGAGAATCTTGGCCCCTTCCTTCAGGGCTTCTTCCAGCCAGGCTTTGGTTTTTTGCGCGGAGGCGGCGTCGATCATCGGGCCGACGTCCACGGCGGGGTCCATGGGGTCGCCCACTTTAAGTCCTTGGACGAGCTTGAGGAGTTCCTGAGTGAACGAATTCTTGAGGGATTCGTGAACGTAGACGCGCTGCACCGAAATGCAGCTTTGCCCCGCCAGAGCGAAGGTGCCGGCGGCGACGCGCTTCGCGGCGAAAGCGGCCGAAGCCCCTTCGTCGATAATGGCGCCGGCGTTTCCGCCGAGTTCCAACACCACCTTCTTTTTGCCCGCCTTGGCCTTGATTTGCCAGCCGACGTCCTGCGAGCCGGTGAAAGTCAGGAGCTTGAAGCGCTCATCGGCCACCAAGCGGTCGTAGCACGAAGCGGCCAGAGGAAAAACGCTCAAAGCCTGCTTGGGCCAACCGGCCTCCAGCACCAAGCGCGCCAGTTTCAGCATGACGACCGGCGTTTTGGAGGCCGTTTTGATCAGGATCGGGTTGCCGACGGCGATGGCGGGGGCCAATTTATGGACGGCCAAGTTCAACGGAAAATTAAACGGCGTGATGGCCAACACCGGACCGATCGGGTAGCGGCGGACGATGCCGAACCTCTCCTCCGCTCCGGCGGCAAGGTCCAGTGACATCACCTCGCCGGGAATGCGCTTGGCCTCCTCGGCGGCGGTTTGCAGGGTCAACACGGCCCGTTCGACCTCGCGCGCGGAGTCTTTGAGCGGTTTGCCCGCCTCCACGGCGATCGTCGCGGCCAGATCGTCGCGATGCGCCTCCACGGAGACGGCGATGCGGCTTAAAATCCGGCTGCGCTCGTAGCTCGGCAGCCGCCGCGTCAGCGCGAAAGAGTCCTGCAGTTTTTTGACCGCTTTTTCCAACTGCGCGGCGTCGGCGACGTAGGTGAGGGCCGCCGGCCGGCCGTCGAAGGGGTTGATCACTTCCAGAATGCGGCCGGATTTTTCCCACTCTCCGCCCACCAGAATGTCGTAGCTTTTCACTGAAGTTTTTTCAAGCGTGGTCTTCATGAATGGAGGTTCCCCCCCTTTTTTCAAGCAGGGCGATCTTTTTTATGCGCCTGCGATGGCGCGCTTCCCCGGAAAATCCGGTTTTAAGCCAGATGCGGACCAGGTCCAGCGCCAGATCCGGGCCGATGACGCGCGAACCCAGGCATAAAACGTTGGCGTCATCGTGAGCGCGGCTTTGAGCCGCCGAATAGCTGTCATGGCACAGCGCCGCCCGGATGCCGGGCATTTTGTTGGCGGCGATGCATATGCCCACCCCGCTTCCGCACACCAAAATTCCGAACCGGCTTCTGCCGGAGCGCACGGCTTTGGAGACGGCCTCGGCCAAGTCGGGGTAATCGACCGGCCTGCGGTTGCGGGCGCCCAGATCCGCCGGCTCATGGCCGCTGCGGGCCAGAAAGTTCAACAGAGCCTTTTTGAGCTCAAAACCCGCGTGGTCGGATCCGACAGCAATTTTCGCCATCTTAGAACCGCCGTATTTTACCATTTTTTGTTGAAATTGTGCATTGGCGCGTCAAAATTGGTACATTAGTCCAACGTGTCAACCTTTTCGGGCGGAGCACGACCATGAAATTACCCCGGCTTCCTTGCAAATCGATCACCCTTTCCAACGGCCTGACGGTGGTCGTTTCTGAGGAGCATACCGTTCCCGTCGTTGCCATCGCGGTCACCTACCGCGTCGGCTCCCGGCATGAAAAGAAGGGCCGCTCCGGTTTCGCGCATCTGTTTGAGCATCTCATGTTTCAGGGCTCTGAAAACGTCCCGCGCGGCCTGTTTTCGCGCTTGATCCAGGCCCACGGCGGCGTGGACAACGCCTTCACGGAACGGGACTACACGCATTACTACTCCTTCCTGCCGAGCCACCAGGTCGAATTGGGGCTTTGGATGGAAGCGGATCGAATGCGCTCGCTGATCGTCACCCGCGAGAAGGTGGAAAATGAAAAAAAGGTCGTGCAGGAGGAGCTGAGGCTGCGGTATTACAACCAGCCTTATGTCCGGGCCATCACGGAGACGTTGAACACGGCCGCGTTTCGAAAGTGGCCCAACCAGCACAGCGTCGGAGGCTCGCTGGAGGACGTGGGCCGGGCCCGCTTCAGCGAGGTGGTCGAGTTTTTCAACACCCATTATCTCCCCAACAACGCCGTTTTGACCGTCGCCGGCGACGCGCGCTTCCCGGAAATAATGCGCCTGGTCCAGCGGCATTTCTCCTCCATCGCCGGCAGGAAGCTGCCGGCGGCGCCCAAGCTCCAGGAGGCTTCCCCCTCCCGGGAGAAACGCGCGCAAGTCGAAGATCCCCATGCCAAACTGCCGGCCCTCGTGGTCGCCTGGCCCTGCCCCGACCGCCGCAGCCCGGATTTCTGGGCGCTGAGTTTTTTGGGGGAGCTTTTGTTCAGCGGCGAGGAAAGTCCTCTGCACCAGAGCTTGGTGAAAGAAAAACAGGTCGCTATTTCCCTGGCCGGCCAGTTGGGTTTCCCTTATTCCACGGTCCTGGATTATAAATCGCCCGGACTTTTCGGACTCTACATCATTTACCCGGAGCGCGACGGCAAGGACGGCGTGCTGCGGGAAATGGAAAATGTTCTGGAGCGCATTCGGAGCCGGGGGATAAGCCTCAAGGAATGGCGCAGGGTCCAGACGTCCATTCGCTCTCAGCTCGTTCACCAGGCTCAATCGGCGATGGATAGGGCCAGGCTGCTGGGAGTCTATGCCGCGATTTTCGGCCGGCCGGAACTCATCAACGACGATATCAAGCGTTTGGTCTCGGTGCGGCCGGAGGCGGTCCGGCGAGCGGCTCAAAAATACCTAAAAACCGCCCGCCGGGTGGTCGTCGACGTGATTCCCTCCCAAAAGCCGGGCCGGGCTAACGGCGCCGGCGGCGCGCAGGCGCCGGGCCATAACGGCGCCGCCCAAAGCGCCCGCTCCGCGGAGTCCCCCGCCGCGCTGCCGGGGGTCCCGGTGCGCGCCGCATCGCCGCGCGCGCTTCAATTTCCGGGCATGCGGGAATTCCGTCTCGACAACGGGCTTGAAGTCTTATGCGTCGAAGACCACCGGCTCCCCTTGGTGCACGCCCTATTGGCGGTCCCGGCGGGATTGGGATTTAGCCCGGAGCCCCTGCCTGGATTTCCTGAGGCGGCTGGAGAATTGGTGCTGCAAGGAAGCCGGAACAAATCGGCCAAGGAGATCGCCGAGCATTTGGCCGACATGGGTGCGTCCCTCTCCGTCGACGTCGGCGCCGACCGGGCGCTTCTTTCCGGCTCGGTCTTGTCCGAGTCGGCTCTGCCCTTTTTCCGGCAGATGGTCGAAACCCTCGCGGACGCCGATTTTCCTAAAGACGAGGTGGCTTTGTGGAAGAAAAACGAGCTTCAGGAAAGAAAGAATCAGATCGCCGACCCCTCGTACCTGCTCAGAGACCGGCTCCGCGCGGATCTCTTCGCCGGGCACCCCTACCGGATATGCGCCCCCTCCTCCAAGATCATCGAGCGGGTGGAGGCGGATAATTTGAGGGAATTTTACGGACGGCGATACCGGCCATCGGAAAGCCTGTTGGTGATCGTGGGAGACGTGCGCTGGCGGGAGCTCAAAAGCTCGCTCGCGGAGGAATTTTCAAGGTGGCCCGCCGCCTCCCGGGAAGCCGGGCTGAGCCCGGCCGCCTCCTCGGCCGGGATGGGCCTTTCGCTAGTGCACCGGCCGCATTCCAGCCAGGTGAATTTGGCCGTCGCTCAGTCCCTGTCCCTGAGCCGGTTGGACGCCGATTACTTCGCCTTCATGGTGATGAATCAAATCCTGGGCGGAGGGGCCAATTCCAGATTATTCGAGAACTTGAGGGAAAAAAGAGGCTACGCCTATGACGCCCGCAGCGGAGCGAAATTCATGAAAGCGGGCGCCTATTGGACGGCGCAGACTCAGGTCAACCCGGGCGTCGCCGGCGACGCGGCGCGCGAGATCTTGCGCGAAATCCGGCGCATTCAGGAGGAAAAAGTGCACGAACGGGAGCTCGCTGAAACCAAGGAATTTTTGACCGGCTCCTTCGCCATTCGCCTTGAAACTCAGGACCGGATCGCGGCCGCCCTCTACAGCTCAAAATTTTTCGGTTTGGACCCCCTCGCGGAGCTGCGCGATTACGCGCGGCGCGTGCAGGCCGTCGCGGCCGAGGACGTGCTGCGGGCGGCCCGGAAATATCTCCGGCCCGAGGCTTCGCGCATCGTGGCCGTCGGCGATAAAAAGGTGATCGCCTCGTCTTTGGAGTCCCTCAAAATCCCCATCCGCCATTATGACGGCGTGGAAGAAATTTAGGCGCGGAACGATTTTTGCGGTCTTCTTGGCGGCGAGCGCGTTGGCGCTGGTTCCCGCCGCTTCCGGCGCGGAGTCCGAAGAGGAGATCTTAAGCGCCTGCCGCAAGAGCCTCGATTCGGGCCTCAAGAATCCATCCCTGTATCACCAATGCGCCCAAATCTACCGCCGCCGCCGGGATATTTCCACCGCTTTCGCCTACATCCGCCGCGCTCTTCGCTATGACCCAAAGCGGCCCAAGTATCATTTTGAAAACGCGGAGATCTATTGGACGCTGACTTTGCCCGAATACGCGGCGGACAAGGCGTTTGTCAAGCGGGTCATGCTGCGCCTGAAGCGCTCTTATTACGCGGATAAGTGCGTTGCCAATTTCGACAAAGCCATCGAGCTCAGCTTTCCGGAGACCTGCCTCGTTTGCCATTTTCGAAAAGGCGAGGTGCTGCTTGCCGAGGAAGAAATCGATCGGGCCATCCTCGAGTTCAACTTCATCTTGTCCCGGGAGCCGGACGATTTCGCGGCGTTGAAGCTCCGGGGCGACGCCTACATGCAATTTCTGGACCAGAGGAAGGCGTGGCTGGACTACCGGAAGGCCTGCGACGGCGGAAATGAGTCCGCCTGCCGGGCCATCGAGGCGATGAAATCGACAAGCGGCGTCCTATTTAAATAGTCCGGCGGCCCGGCTCCAAAACGGGGGGCGCGGCCCGGCCAGCGCCGCGGATTTCGGCGCGCGCGGCAGAAAATCGCGGCTCCCGGCCCGGAGTTTGCCGGCAAAACCTTCGCGGAAAGATTTATTTTCAAATACCCCCCCGCTCCAGGATACGGGGATTTTGTCCTTCCCCCCTAATTTTCGCCTGACCCTTAAAACGAGGTTCAGCAAATTGTCCTGCGCTCTTTCGACGATGCGCCGGGCACGGGCGTCGCCGCCGGAGGCGGCCTGGATCACATTCCGGGCATGGGAGGCCACCTTTCTGACGGAGCCCTTATAGCCTGCCTGCCGGCCGATCCAATAGCCTGAGCCGGGATCGCCGCCGGCGGGAGCGTGTCCTCCGGAACGCGACGAGCGGTTGCGGCGGCCGATGCCGTAGGCGATGGAGCCCGTTCCGGAGAGGATCAAAATCCCGGGCGGTTTGTGGAAGGCGGACCACCACGCCGCCTCCACGTCGGATGTGATCCGGACTTTGCCGGCTAGGTCCGCCAGATTTTTCCGCAGGGCGTTTTTTTCTTTGTGGCTCCAGACGCCGCGGGAGGCGACCCAGAGCGCGGAGGCCTTTGCAATGCCGCGCCGCCTCAAAATGGATTTCAGGGCGCCCGGCAGGCGCCGGAGGGGCGGGGCGGCGAGTCGCTCAAAAATGGGGCGCTTTTTTCCAGGAAACTTGATCAGCAGGCGAAGCCATGTGCC
>JACQRQ010000079.1 GCA_016206405.1 Elusimicrobiota bacterium
AAGTTTTGCGCCAGGGCAAATCCCTCTTGTTTCCATCAAACCAGCGCAACAGCCTCCCCCTGTCCGCTTCCGGCAATTTGTATTTTTTCACGTTATCTTTGCCGCCCAGCCGCTCTATCACTTTATCACTCGACCACTCGACCACTCGATCACTTGACCACTTTCCCCTCTGCCACTTTACCACTTTACCACTCTACCACTTCCCCTTCTCCCACTCCCTCACTTTATCACTCTACCACTGTACCACTCTATCACTCTCTGCCTCACTCATACCTGAGAGCTTCCACCGGGTCCAGGCGGGACGCCTGATAGGCCGGAATCACTGAAAAAATAAAGCCGGTTCCAACGGCGATCGCCAAGGTCGCGGCGAAATGCCAAAGCTCGAGAGCCGCGAGGGTTTCGGCGCTTCTTCTGCCCAAATACCAAATACCGCCGTAGCCCAAGGCGATGCCGGCGATTCCCCCAAAAAAACCCAAAGTCATCGCCTCCAGCAAAAACTGAAGCAGGATGTCCCGCCGCCGCGCGCCGATAGCCCGGCGGATGCCGATTTCCTTTATGCGCGAATAAATGGTGGCCAAAGTCACGTTCATGATGCCGATGCCTCCCGCCAAAATGGCCACGATGCCGACCGCCATCACTTGCCGGGCGGTCTCCCTTTGGTTTTTGAGAATGTTTTGAAACCGGTCCCTGAAATCGATGATTTTAAAATCCTCCTCCCCCCGGTGCCGCTCCAGCAAAACGGCCTTGATGCGGCGCTGGTACGCGGGCACTAAATCTCCCCGGCCCACGTCGATGTTGATTTCGCGCACCTCGTCGGGTTTTCCGCCGCGGTTGGAGAGCCGCATGATCTTCTGGTAGGTGGTGATAGGCACATAAATCGGAGAGCCCCATTCCCGGCTGAACCATCTGGGGTCTTTGTCCCGGGGCGGTTCTTTGATGACGCCCACCACCGTGAAAAGATTGTCTCCAAGGGTGATTTGCCGGTCCAGAAGGTCGTTGCGGGCGGCGAAGTCGTCATACTTGCTGTCCTCCCAAAACACCGCCCACCAAGGCTTTTCATCCCAGCCGCCGGGCCTGCGCATCACGCAGACCCGCTTGGCGAAAAGCACGTCGTCATCGTTGATGAACCTTCCGCGCAGGGTGTACACCCAATCCCTTTTCGCCCACTCGGGCGTGACGCCGTAGAGGACGGGCTCCTCGCTGGAAAACCCGCCGTAGCGAAACCTCTGGCTCCATTGCTGCGCGACCGGCGAGACCATATGCAGTTCCGGCATCAGCCGGCGCAAAGCCAGCGCGTCGTGATAGGTGAGGCCGGGAGAGAGCCCCCGGGACCGGTATTCCTCCTTGCGCTCGATCTCCAAGCGGCCGTGGCCCACCAAGTCCAGGGCCTTGTTGAACTGCACGAACATTCCATTGACCTGGGAAAAGGTGTACAGCATCGCCGCCACGCCGATGGAAATGGACAAGAAGCTCAGAAAGGAGCGCGTTTTATGCGCGTAGATTTCAAAAAGTCCGGTGCGGATGAGTTCCCAGAGCTTCACCGTCTCCGGTCCTCGATGATGCGGCCGTCTTTGATGGAAAGGACGCGCTCCGCCGATGACGCGATGCCCGGATCGTGGGTGACCAAAAAAACGGTTTTCCCTTGCGCGTGCAATTCCCGAATCAAGCCCAAGATTTCGGCGCTGGAGCGCGAATCCAGATTTCCCGTCGGCTCGTCGGCCAAAATCACGTCCGGCGCGTTGGCCAAGGCGCGGGCGATGGAGACTCGCTGCCTTTCGCCGCCTGAAAGCTCCAGGGGCGTCTGCAGGCTCTTGGACTTCAAGCCGACCCGCTCCAAAAGCCCCGCCGCTCGAACCCGGCGCTCCTCCATGCCCATGCCGGCGTAGCTCATCGGCAGCGCGACGTTTTCGAGAGCGGAAAAGCGAGGCAAAAGGTTGAAGGATTGGAAAACGAAGCCTATTTTCACTCGCCTGAGCTCGGATCTCTCGCCGTCGCCGAGCGTTCCCACTTCCCGCCCGTCCAAGGCGTAGAAACCGCGGCTAGGCTTATCCAAAAGGCCCAATATATTGAGCAAGGTGGATTTGCCGCAGCCGGAAGGGCCGACCACGGCCACGAACTCGCCGGCCCGCGCCTGAAAGGACACGCCGCCCAGAGCCTCGAAACCGGTCGCGCCCGTCCCGTAGATTTTGGCCACGTCCTCAAAGCGGATCATCCGGCAACCCCAAAACTATTTCTTGCTTTCCGCGGGTTTGAGCAACTGCTTTTCCTTAGGCTGTTCCATGAAAAGCTCCGCCCCTTCCGCCGGCCCCCGGGCCAATTCCGCCTCCGATTCGCTGCGCAGCCCCACGGCGACGTCGAATTTTTCCGCCCGGTCTTTTTCCTTCCGAATATAAACGAAACTTTTTCCGCCCTGCTCGAAAAGAGAGCCTAAAGGAATTTTGAGCACGTTTGTTTTTTGCACCAAAAGCGCGTCCACGCGGGCGGTCATCCCGGGCTTCATGCGCGGGTCCGTGCTGTCGAGCGCCACCTCCACCCGAAAAACCTTGATTCCGTTTCGGTCCGTCTCGGCCCGCGGCGCGACCAGATGGATGCGTCCTGAGAAATTTTCTTTAGGCAGCGCGTCGACCGTTATTTTAACCGGCATATACCTTTGAAGCTTCAAAACTTCCATCTCGCTGATTTTCAGGCTCACCACCAGCCGGGAAAGATCGGCCACGGTCATGAGCGCCGTAGGGTTGCTCGAATCCAGCAGCCCCGTTATGTAATCGCCCTGCCTGGCCATGCGGCTGTCCCGGTTGTTGTCCTGAAGGACCTTCATCACCACGCCGCCGATGGGCGCCAAGATATCCCTCGGCAGGTACTTTTCCAAACCGGTTTTGCCGGGCTGAATGACCGCGAGCTTCTGGTCGCGCCGGACGCGATCCCCTTCCTGGACGAAAATTTCCATGACCCGCCCGCCGACCTGGGAAACAACGTCCACGGCATTCGACGGCTCCAGCTCCCCGTTTTCCAAAAAATGGACCTCCAAGTCTCCACGGTCCACCTGTCCCCACGGCGACGGGCCCGCATTCTTGCCTTTGCCGCTCGCTTTCTTGAGCAAAAAACCGGAACCGGCGCCGACCACGAGCAGAATCAAAATCGCCAAGGCCCACAATTTCCAGCCGCGCTTTTTCATAGCTTTTCCCCCATCTCAAGCTTGAACTGAAGCACGCTCTTGAGATACGCGATCAGGGTGCTCACGACCTCCACCCGGGACTCCAAGAAATCCTGCTCGGACTGGGCCAAACGGATGACGTCCACGCTTCCCTGTTGGTATTGCTCGCGCGCCAGCGCCAGGTCCTCGGCGGCGATTTTTTCCCTCTCCATGGCGATTTCATGCGCCCGATAGCTTTCTTTGACGCTGATGTACGCCAGGATGACTTTCTCCCGGACATCCCTTTTTGCCTGCTCCAATGCGGCGGCGGTTTCTTGCCGGGCGGCGCGCGCCTCTTGAACCTGCGCGCCCTCCGTGACGATATTAAAGCCGATGGGAAGGGAGAGTCCCAACTCGAGCCGGTAATCAGGACTCGACACCCGTCGCTCCCAATTCATCAGGGTATGGGCGCTCAAGCTGGGAAGGAGATTTTGGGCCTTCTCATGAATGTCGAGTTCTTTGCGCCTGTTATTGGCCTTGGCCGCCATCACCCTGGGATGCTTGATCAGCGCGACGCGGATTGAAACGTCCAAATCCGGCAGGGTCAAAGACTCGATTTCAGGAGGCATTTCCAACGAAACCGCGGCGGCGGGATCGGCGTCCTTAAGGAGATTGAAGCGCAGCCGGGCTTTATCCAGCAGAGCCTGCGCCTGCACCAGACGGAATTGCGCCGTCAGCCAGTCATTCTTGGTTTTGAGGTAATCGCCCCGGCTTTTGAGCCCGCTTTTGTAAAGCTTTTCCGTCAGCGCCACGCGCTCCCGGACCAACTCCTCGTGCCGTCCGTTCACCTCCGCCAGTTGTTGGCTCAAGAGCGCGCCGTAATACGCGTTCACGGCGTCGAAGGAGACCGCGCGCCGGACCTCGTCGGACCGCTGCCGGGCGGCATCAAAATCGAGCCGCGCCTGCTTCGCCCGCCGGACATCCCGAAAGCTGTTGAACACGTTCCATTGAAGCCCGAAATCGTAGCCGGTATCCGAGGTGCGCAGCCTCGCGGAATGAAAAATGCCGTTGTTGTGGGCGTCGTAGCCGAAAGGCGTCTGCGAGAAGCCGGCGTTTAGGCTCGGCATGAATCCCGAGCCGAGCGCGGCGCCCCAGCGCGCTTGCGACTGCGAGGCCGCTTTCTCGGCTTGCCGCACCTCGGGAGAATGGTTGAGGACTTCCAAGAGGTAGCCATCCCATGCCGGCGTTTGCGCCCAACCCCAGGCCGGCAGAAAGGCGGCGCAAAAAATCAACCTAGACACCTTGCGAGCGCGCATAGTACAATTTTATCAAATTATGCTGGGCGCCCCGTCAATCGTCTTGGCCACAGACAACGGCAATAAAACCAAGGAAATCCTGGCGGTCGTGGGTGATCTTCCATTTTCTTTCAAAACCCTCCGGGATTATCCCGGTTTTCCCCGGACCGTGGAGGACGGCAAAACCCTTCAGGAAAACGCCGTAAAAAAATCCATGGAAGCGGCCCTCGCCCTCGGCGCTTGGGCGCTGGCCGACGATACCGGGCTGGAGGTCGAGGCCCTCGCCGGCGCTCCCGGAATACATTCGGCTCGCTACGCCGGGGACGAATGCGATTTCAACAAGAACAACCTCAAATTGCTCGAAGCGCTGCGGGATGTCGAGCCGGAAAAACGCAAGGCGATTTTCCGCTGCGTCATGGCTCTCTGTTCGCCCCAGGGACAGGTGGTGACCGTGGAGGGCGCTCTCGGGGGCCGCATCACCGGCGGCTTCAGCGGCGACCGGGGCTTCGGGTACGACCCCGTCTTTTTCGTGCCCAGCCTCAACAGGACTTTGGCCGAGATGAGCTTCGACGAAAAAAACAAAATCAGCCATCGCGGGAAAGCGGCCCGGAAAATCCGCCCGTATCTGGAAAATTTGATAAGATAACCTTCGATGAAAAACCGGGCGCTTTTGCTCCTTCTGCTCCTGACCGCGGCGCCGGCGACTCCAAGCGAACCCGATAGCGCGGCGCCGCCGGTGGAGGTCAGCACGGCGGGCGTTCAAAACAACCGAGGCTTCAGGCTCGATCAAAATCCTCAAGCCGAACTGGCGGCCGAGGTCTTGAGGGAGGGGGTGGAGCGATTTCCGCAAAACGCCGTCCTCCTGAAGTATTGGGAGCTTTTTAGCGGCAAAACCGGCGAGGAAAATCTCCAGCCCCTCTCCTCCGACAATGCCGGGCCGGACCAGATTCAAGAGGCCCTCCTCTATCTGGATTCGAGGCTAAAATCCGGAAAACCGAACCCGGAGCTTTTGAGAATCGCGGGCCTTTTGAACCGCTCTCTAGGCCAAACCGACCAAGCCGAGCAAGCCTTCACAAGACTTCTGGAGATCTCGCCCAAGGACGTCGGCGCCCATTTCATGCTGGCCCTCATTTATGAGAAGAAAAAATTGCGGGAGAAGGCCATCGACGCTTGGAGCCAATGCCTCACTTTGTCCGGCAGCCCAAAGCTCCAAATCATCGCCAACAAGCACATCCAGCAACTGCAGCAAGCGGGCCCTTAAATGCGCGCGCTCTTGACAGGCTGCGTCCTCGCTTTCTGCCTTTCCGCCGTTTTCAGCGGCTGCCCTGCTCCGAAGGTGGCCATGCGCGGCGACTTCGATTTCAGCAAAGTTCAGCGCGTCGCCGTCGCCACCTTTTCGGGAGAGCATGGCGACGTGGCCGCCGACTTTATGATTCACGCGCTTTTGGCGGAAAAAGCGCAAGTCGTTGAGCGCACGCGATTGGACGGCATCTTGGACGAGCTCCAGCGGCAAGCCTCAGGCGCCATGGACCCGGCGACGACCCGCCAGATCGGAAAAATCCTGGGCGTGGACGCCTTCGTCACCGGAACAGTCACCATGTTTTCCCCTTCCCAGACTTATCTGGTTTACACCGGCGTGACCGACACCCCCTCCTTCAGCCCTGCCAGAAGCAGCGTGGCGTCCACCGAAGCCCCGCGCCGGAGCCCGAATCAAGCCGCCGCGAGAATCCTGACTTCCTCGGCGCTGGTCGGCCTGACCGCCAGGCTCATTGAGGTGGAGACCGGCTCCGTATTGTGGTCCGCCCACCAGACGTACGAGGGTTTCGACACGGACGGCGCCATGGAATCCATCACCTCCCATTTTGCCAAATCGCTCCGCCCCATCTGGGCGAAGCTCAGCGCCGGCCCCGAAACTTCCGGTCTTATGGACTCCGCCGAAAAGTGAAGATTTACCGGCTTCTCACCGCCCTTCTGGTTCTGGGCGCCGCGACCCCGGCGTCGGCCAGCCGGCCTCAAGAGCCCGCCGGGCAGCGCACCGTTTGGGACGAGCTCATGTCCCAGCAGGCCATGCGCAAGCTCCGCTCGGGCTACGACCTGCTCACCGCGGGCCGTTACGACCTGGCGGTTCGCGAGTTTTCCCGGGCGGTGCTTTCGGATCCCAAAAATCCCCAGGCCCACATGATGCTCGGCGTCGCTTATTATTGGTACGGCGACGTGGACCAATCCTTGGCCGAATACCGTGAAACTCTGCGCCTGGATCCGCGAAACGCCCAGGCCCACCAGCTCTTGGGCATCGCCTACGCCTGGAAGGCGCAGACCATGGAAGCCTACGAGGCTTTCACAAAAGCCGTCGGTTTGGACCCGTCCCGCTCCGACATCCACATGAACCTCGGCTCCGTCCTGGACTCCATGAACCGCGTTCCTGAAGCCCTTGAATCTTTCCGCAAAGCCGTGAATTTGGAGCCGGAAAACCCCCTCTACTTGTTCCAGCTCGGGATGGTCTACAACCAAATCGGCCGGGAAGCGGAGGCCGCGGAAACTTTCGCCAAGGCTCTCAAGTTTTATCCGGAATTTCAAGACGCCTTGCTGGAGCTCGGCGCCACCTATGAACGCGACGGTCAATATGATAAGGCCCGCGAGCCGTTCAACAAAGCCGTCAAGTTCAAGAAGGGCGACGCGGTGGCCCGCTTGAGGTTGGGGCTCAATTATATGCGCGGCGGCGACGTGCAGTCCGCCCGCAAAGTCCTGGAAGACGCCTTCTTTCTCACGCCCACATCCAAAGGCAACAGCATCGCGCTGTCGGTCGCCTACAGCGGGCGGGACCGGGGGGCCGCCGACGGCGGAACTACGGAGAGAGTGCGCAGCGACGAAGAGGCCGCCTCCAAACAGCGGTCGCTGGAGACCTTCGAAAAAAACCTAAGGCGCATCCCCGTCAATCAGGAAGCCGAAGTTCAAGCGCAGCTCACCTACGTCCCCCGGCCGGAATTGGTCATGGCCAAAGGCACGGAGGCTCCGGGCGATAGAGGCGGTTCTCTCAAACAAGCTTTGGAAAAATCCATAGGTTCCCCCCCCTCCGCCATGATTTTGCAGCGCGAATTCAATCTCCGCTCCGGGAACTTCAAGCAGAGGGACGAGCAAATCCGGAAACTTCTATCCGAGCTTCAGGCCACCCTGGACCAAATTCCTCCGGAAGCCAACGTGCACGTCGGCATGAACATCAACTACCGCAGCCCCCACGATCCGCAATCTGCGGAGGCGTCCGCGCGCGCCGCCTACGAGCCCCGCAACATCGGCAACGACCTGGGGCTGTGGGTCAAGGGGACCGGCTGGATGAACCTGGTCAAAGAGGTCGTCCCTGTGCTGGCCGGCATGCTCGAAGAAAACGGCGCGCAGAGCGAAACGTGGATTCTGTTGGGCTTGGCCCACCTTACCCTCGGAAACGCCGAGACGGCCGGGTCGTCCTTTGAGAAAGCCATGGAAATTTCTCCCCGGGATTCCCTGGCCTACCTCGGGCTCGGAGTCGCCTGGATAGAGGCCGGCCGCGAGGACAGGGCCGTCGAAACGTATAAAAAGCTGCTTGAAATCGCCCCAAAGAACAAAGTGGCGAAACAATCGCTCGAGTGGCTCACCCGGCCGCTGGAGACGGATGAAATCAAAAATGCAGTCCCCTAAGAACTTCTTTATCTCCGGCAATCCGGGCATCGGCAAAACCACGCTGATCAAAGAATCGGTTCTGCCGTTTAAGAACCTGATCGGCGGCTTTGTCACCGAAGAAATCATCGAAGACGGCAAGCGGATGGGTTTTTTGCTCAAAAGCCTGGAAGGCCCCTCCGGAATTCTGGCCTCAAAGAAAATGGCCGGGCCCGTCCGGCTTAAGAAATACGGCCTCAACCTCAGCATCCTAGACACTATCGCCGTTCCGAGCCTGAAAGATTGCCTTGTCAAGAAAAAAATCGCGGTCATCGATGAGATCGGCGCCATGGAAATCATGTCGGACGAGCTCAGGGAAGCGGTGATGCAGTGCCTCGCTTCGCCCATCCCCGTCCTGGCCACCCTTAGGGCAAAATCCGAGCCTTTCACCGATTCCATCAAAAGACTGGAGCAAAGCGCGGTCCTGACTTTGACCCGCTCCAATTATCAGGAAGTCAAAGCCAAAATCCGCCTGTGGATCGAAGAGGTTCAGAAAACTTTATGATGGCTCAAAAAACCCTGGTGGACGCCGTTCGGGCCAAACAGCGCATCCATTTCGTGGGGATCGGCGGGGTCGGAATGAGCGGCATCGCGGAAGTTCTTCTCAATCTCGGCTACAAGGTCTCCGGCTCGGACCTTCAAAAGACGGAAGTCACCGAAAAATTATCTTCGCTGGGCGCCGTGATTTACAAGTCCCACGCCGCCAAAAACATCCGCAACACGCAGGTGGTGGTGACCAGCACGGCCATCGCCGCGGAGAACCCCGAAGTTCTTGAAGCCAAGCGCCGCAAAATTCCCCTCATTCGCCGCGCCGAGATGCTGGCTGAAATCGCCCGGCTCAAGAGGACGATCACGGTCTCCGGAAGCCACGGCAAGACGACCACGACGGCGATGACCGCCCTGGCGCTGAAGGCCGCGGGGGCCGATCCAACGATGATCATAGGAGGCCGCCTCAAAAACATCGGTTCCAACGCCAAGCTGGGAGGCGGCGATTTTCTGGTCGCGGAGGCCGACGAATCCGACGGCTCTTTTCTCCTGCTTTCGCCTGAAATCGCGGTGGTGACCAACATCGACACGGATCATCTGGACTACTACGGATCGTTCGGAAAGCTCAAGGCGGCCTTTCTCTTGCACATCTCCAAAGTGCCCTTTTACGGAAGGTCGGTCCTTTGCGCCGACGACCCCCATCTGGCTTCGCTCTTTCCCAAGCTGCAGCGGCCCTTCATCACCTACGGCCTCTCCTCCCGGGCCGACTGGACCGCCCGTTCCATAAAGCAGGATTTCAAAGGCTCAATTGTCGAAGTGTCCTGTAAAGGGAAGAAATTAGGAAGGCTTTCCCTGCGGGTTTCCGGACGCTACAACCTTCTTAACGCCCTGGGCGCTCTGGCCTGCGGCCATGCTCTGGGTTTTGACTTCAAGAAATTGGCGAGAGGCCTTTCCGAATTCAGCGGAGTGGGCAGGCGCCTGGAGGTGCTGGGAAAGGCCGGCGGCGTCTTGTTTATGGACGACTACGGCCATCATCCGACGGAAATCCGGGCCACCCTTGAAAATCTCGATGAGTTCTGGCCGCACAAACGGCTGATCGTGGTCTTCCAACCTCACCGCTACAGCCGGACGAAAATTCTCGCCCGGGATTTCGGGCCCGCATTCCAAGCCGCCGACGCCGTTTATGTGGCTCCGATTTACGCCGCCGGGGAAAAGCCCATCCCGGGAGTCACGCGCGATCTTATTCTGGAGTCAATTCGGAAAAACCGGAACAACGCCCTGCCCTTCAACCGGACCGTGGAAATCGCCAGGGAGCTCAGGGCCGGAGACCTCGTTCTGACCTTGGGCGCCGGCGACATTTGGAAAGTCGGCGAGGACCTAAAGCGCCGCCTCCAAAGCCGCAACCTCACGCCTTTATAGCCGAATTCAAGCTGTTTCCAATAACAGGAGTTTTACGTAGTGTCTATCGTATATTCCTTCCTACATTTGGGACACCAATAGACGTCCCAAGCCTCCTTATGATATACCCGATGGTTTCTAAATTTCAGGCGAATCCGATGTCGCGGACATTTCTTCTCCCCCTGTAATAGATAATCGACAGAGCTTATTTCCACCATTCCATTCAAATCGGCACGTCCTAGCTTGCGTCCGCAAGCAGGGCAATTAAAGTCCTGAACATCTCGGAAACCAGGCCACTCAGTCCAAGTATAACTGAAGTATTTACCACATTTACAGCGCACATACCCGGTTCCACTGTACTGTGCCAATAAACTTTCTGCCCCGTAGCGCGCAATTTCATTAGGCTCGTGCCCCATAGCCTCTAACATAACCTCCCAGAAATCACCATCGTTGTCAGACTCAAACCATGCGTTAGCGATACTGCGGGTTTTGCGGAATGGCTGGCTTGAAATCCATGTTCGATATCCGACTTGAGGGATTTTGTGGTCTGCCTTCAAAAACAACAGACTTTCTTCTTCTAATCGCAAGTGCCCATCGTGAACCATCTTCAGGTAAAGTTTCAAGGTTAGTTCACAGTCTCTGCGATTGTACGCTGTAAGTTTCTTTTTATCCCCTTTTTTCCATGCAGCAAAGCCCTCCTTCCACGAACCCAACTTCCCGATTCCTAAATTCGCTCTTGCAAAGTCTTCCAGTCTTGTCCCCTTGCGCCTCCCGACCTTTTTCTGCACCCAATGAAAAATGTCAAAGAACTTGCTGAAGAATTGCTTAATAGGGAGTTTCTTTTCCAACGCAATGAAATCGAATTTCAAGCCGTTAAAAGATAGTATGGTACCAGGAAATTCAGTCAAAATATCTCTCAATTTTCCTAGATCAGCATCATTGCTGCTGAATCCGCTATAACGAACTCTATTGCGAGATTGCGCAATGAGAAGCCCTATGAGTATGACATTCGCGGCATGCAAATCCTTGCGTTGCCGAAGCTGCTTCAGGTTCAAAGCCCCATCAGTTTCAATGTCTATCGCCGCAAGGGGAAAAAGTCGCATGAAATGACTCTACAAATAAAACAAGGTGCGAGCGGGATTCGAACCCGCGAATAACGGTTTTGCAGACCGTCCCCTTAGACCACTTGGGTATCGCACCTTTCGAAAATATTTTACTTTATTAAGCGCCGTTCCTTAAAGGCTGGCTGCCCCTGAAAATGGCTCCGGCGTGTTTGCGATTAAAGAAAATTAATGAATTCTTCTTTTGAGAGGCCCGCGTCCTTTATAATTCTGTGCAAAGTCCCGATTTTGAGATCTCTGGGATGAACTGGAACAGTTACGGGATTGGGATGACCCGCCCTATACAAAATAGCATGTCCGCCGGTGTGATGGTCCACGCGAAAGCCGGCCCTTCGCAAGGCGGCGATGACTTCGCGAGAACGGCATATAGGAAGCTTGGGCAAGATTAAATTTTCAAGGCGACTGCTTTGCCGTGTTTCCTGCGCGCTATCGCGAGGGAATGCTTGTTTGCAACGAGCAAATAGCCGCGGAGAGCTTCAAGAAGATTCTTTTTGGCTTCCTCCAGCGTCTCTCCTTCGGAAACACAGCCCGGCAGGGCGGGAATGTAAGCGGTGTAGCCGCCTTCCTTTTGGGATTCAAGCACCGCGGTCAATTGCATACGCTTATAGTCTAACAGCGCGGCCCAGCAAAATCAAGGGTGATCGCGGTTATCAACCGCGATCACGGGTTTTCGGCGCCTGCGGAGCAGGAAAAGGCGCATGGTGCGCCGTCAGCCGAAAACCCCGGGTCTGAGCGAGCGTTACCTTACCCCGTCAGCGAGCGAAGACATCGCAGTTAAGGAATGTAGCCGCCACGGGGAAGGAGCTCTTTGATGGTTTTTTCGAGGATTTCCAGGTCCAACGGTTTGGGAATAAACCGGGTTTTGGGGTCTTTGGGCAGCATTTTCTCGACCTGCGACGCCGCCAAGCCGGAGATGAAGATAATCGGGATGGAGGAGGTATAGGAGTCGTTTTGAAGAATTTCGTAGACGGTGGGGCCGTAATGCCCAGGCATCATAATATCCAGGATAACCAAATGCGGCGCATGGTCGTGCGCGGCTTGCCAAGCGCCGTAGCCGTCCTTGGCGGTCACTACCCGGTGCCCCAACGACTCCAGAAAATCCCGCAACGTGCTGAGGACATTTTCATCGTCATCGGCGACCAGAATCTGCGCGATCATCGGATTTCATCATACCAAATTCCCGCCCAGCGACTCCTACTGCCGGGACCGCCAGCCCTCTATCCTATCCGCGGCCGTTGAGACGGCGGCTCCTGGAGGCCTTTCCGGCCCGCCTACATCAGCTTTTCGTTCGCATCCAAAACAAGTTCGCGGCCTTTGCAGCGCTCCAACTTTTCCAGCGCCAGCATCCACTCGCATTCCTTGACCAGGACGCCGTCCGCGTGGAACCAGCGCGCCAGGATATGGATGGCGCCCGTTTTTGACTCGAAATAAAAATACTCCCGCTTCTCCGCATCGAAACGGACGGCCGCCAAACGCCCCCATGCCTTTGGAATCTTCATAACTACAATAAGTCTAACAGGTTTTTTGACCCTGTCAATAGGGTTTATGGAATCTTTACAGTAGCGCGGCAGAGTCGTTGAATATTATCGAGCGCTAAGGGCCTGTCAAGCAATAACTGAGTCAATGTGGCCGAGGGGATTTTGGCCCAGGGCAAGGCGCGAAGAGCGAGCATGCTTGAAAAGCATGTAAGCGAGGAGCAACGCCGCCATGGGGCGAAAGCCTCCGGCCCCTCGGGGAGGGCCTATTTTGGGTGATTTCTTCATTGCTCGTCGGTTACAGTGCAACTGCATTGCGCCCTCCTCGCGCTTCGAACTCACCTCAAACTGGGCCCTCCAAATTGATTCAGTTATTGTTTGCCAGGCCCATACCACAGGCAAGAGGGTTTATGGATAAACTGTATGCGGAAGTCGGCAAGAGGATCCGGGCGCTGAGAAAAGCCTTCAGGCTGACTCAGGCGCAGGTGGCGGAGGCGGCGGGCATCGATCCCTCCTTTTATGGGCAAATCGAGCGCGGCGCCGGCATCCCGAGCCTCAAAACCTTTCTGGCCATCGCCCAAGCTCTCGACGCCGATCCCGCCGATCTGCTGCCTCCGGACAAATCCAGAAAAAGATCCGATCCCCTGTATCCCAAAGCGTTTGAAAAACTTTTTACCGGCCTAAAACCGGGCAAGAGGGACTTCGTTTTGGGAGTGGTTCAGGATTTGGTCAAGGAATTCAAGAAGTAGGAGGGCTGCGCCAGGCGGGTTCAGGGCCTTGCCAAGCGCTGCTTGCGCCGCAGGAGAGCCTCCCGGCAGCGGCTTTTTTCCTCCGGCGTCTCCAAAAGGAGGCCGGGAACCTTCTTGGGACTTCCGTCCTTATTGACGGACACCATGGTCACGAAGCAGGAATTGGTGTGCCTGCGCTTGCCGGTTTCCAGATTCTCGGCGTAAACCTCCACGCCGATTTCCATCGAAGTGCTTCCCACGAAATTCACCTGCGACTCCATCACCACGAATTCCCCGACATAGATGGGGACCCTGAACTCTATGCGCTCCATGGCCACCGTCACGCAGGCGCCTCCCGCGTGGCGGTAGGCGCAGACGGAGGCCGCCTTATCCACCATCTTCAGGACGACGCCGCCGAAAACGGTGCCGCGCGAGTTGGCGTCCGCCGGAAACATCAGGTCCGCGATTTGAGTCCGGGAAGCGCGGACAGGCTTGGATTTTAGGGGCATAAACTGAAACCGGCTCAGAACAGTGGCGCCGGCGAACGCCATCAACGTTTTAGACACTGTAAACAATCTTACTTTAATCGAGCTTTAGTTTAGCTTCCTTTAATATACAACAACTCAAATCACTCAAGCGCACCGGCTAACTCTTTAGCCCACAATTTCCGGGGACAACCCACTGTGGATTATCAACGGGTTCCAGGGAGAAATGCGCAACTCCAGTCCACCACGGAATCCGGGCCGGGGTGGGTTTGGGTCACCTTCCGTGAAACCTAAAGGAATTATATATTTCTCACCGCTCGGGTCTTCCTTGGGTTTCAGTTGCGCTGCGCCTGGACCGTTATCCGATGCCAGTCCATATCGCACTTTTGGACCTTGGCCCGGTGGACATTCTACATGGAATGTTATCGTTTCAATGAAAATGTCGGCTCCTTCATAATGCGCATCAAACCAGAATTTGTTATCCACCGTATATTCCGGCGACTTGATCGCAATCCGGATCGCAAAAGCCAGAGCAGAATCCTCGGAACCGGGGTTTTTGGCTCGCTTGTCAAGGTAGCCGCTGAACAGGTAAGCCGGCTTATGATCCTTAACCCATTCACCATATTGTTTGTACAACGCGGATTCTTGATCCTTTTTGCGTTCATGAAGAAAATACCGTGCCCCACGAACTTGAGCCGTCGTCTCGATGTGGTAGGAAGCCCGAATCTCGCGGCCCTTGTCTTTCATCTTCTGAATGTTGGGTGGCAGCGTCATCTCATCAGCGGCAAGCAGCGCGTCCACCCGCACCTGCCCAAATAAAAATCTTCGTAGGTTCTGGTAACCTTCTTCCGAATTGACGATACCATAGGGACCGCTGTGGCTGCGATGGACAAAAGCACGTGGGGCGCCTTCAACCGTGGCATTACTGATCATAACGAGCCCGTCGCTCATGGGACCCGTCGCCTTCTTGGATAGGTTGTAAAAGGCCGCATAGTCTCGGTGATTGGTTCCGACCAGACAAAAGAAACGGTCCGGTGGAAAGGCCTCATTCAGCGTGTTCGCTTCCTGGTGACCTTGCAAAAAGAGATATTTCCTTATTTCTTTCCGGTTAAAATTCTTAATATGAAACGGGTCAAGCGGTCCCAGGTGAGGAGCATTCATCCCCAGGAGGTCGATCCCATTGTGAGGAGTTGCATACGTGTAGACTTTGTCAACGAAGTGGTCGTTGGTTTTACAGACATTTTGTAGGTAGCAGCGGGCAATGAGGCCGCCCATAGAATGAGCAACCAGATACACTTTAAATTGCTTATTTGCTTCCGGATCTTCAGGAGCGTCGTCCTTTGGCCGGCATACTTGAGAGCGGATCCGAAGGATGAACCTGCGCAGGTCAGCGGCAATCTCGGGAATCGACTGTCGTTCTCCCGAACCCAGATCATCAGATGCCTTTTCGTAATAGCGGAAAATCCAAATGCTTTTAGAAGGGACGTGTTTGTTTTCCGGAATGAAGTCGCCGTTCGAAAAACTGTCAATGTAACCCTCGTCCTTCATCAGACGCACCAGCGGCGATTCGAAAATGTAGCGTACGATTTTCCCTTCCCAGTCTTGGCGGATTTTGGTTGAACCGAGTTCAAGACCCATGTAGGGCGTGGCGGCCGTTTCTTCAATCTCCGACCGCGTGGCCGCAAACCCGCGGATATAGACTATCGGATAAAACGGCGGTTCGATAAGCATTTGTCAGCGTATAGAGGATTGCCGAAATAGTTGTTACTTCTTTTTGCTTTTGGCCTTGATGACCTCGGCAAGGACCGCGCCAAGCCCGGAGAACGACGCCAATCCGATTGTCAGTTTATTGATCGGAAGGAGTCGAGTACCCATGGCGATCGCAAAGAAAACTGCGATTAGGCCGGCAAAAATCGCAATAATATCTTCGGTTCCAATGCTGAAGGCAAATTTGCGATTTTCCCTGAGTCCGTCCGGCCCACGATTCTGGATTTCCCCCTTGAAATCAATATTTTCTTTCTGCTGTTTTGC
>JACQRQ010000080.1 GCA_016206405.1 Elusimicrobiota bacterium
ACGGCTTTGTGGCGGGAGCGAGCACGATCACCTTGGCGGCGGCGCCGGCGGCCTTGAGCGTGACGGGGGTGAGCACGGGCAGCGTCAACATAAGTTGGAACGCGAACACGAATGCTGCCGGGACGGTGTTTGCCGCGGAGATTTCCTCGGACACGTTTGGGACGCTGGCCGCCTCCACGCGCACGACCAGCAACGCGGCGACGTTCGGCAGCTTGCAGGCGGATACGACTTATTTTATGCGGGTGAAGGCGGTTGGGTTTGGAGGAACGGACTCGGCCTACAGCGCGACGGTGACGACGGGCACGGTGCCGGTGCCGCCGGGCGGCGCCATCCCAGCGCTATCTGGCAACGCGGGGACGCAGGTCACCTTCTTATGGACCGACAACGGCAATAAGGCGGGCACGCTTTATGAGGCGCAAATTTTGGATCCGCAAAACTCTTTCACTGTTTTGGATTCGAGCCAGACGCGCAATTTATCGGCGACCTTCACGTCGTTGACCGGCAACAAGTCCTATTCCTTCCGGGCCCGCGTGTTGTCGTCCAACGGGGCTTCTATTTTTGGCAATACGGTCAGCACGATTACGATACCTGTGACGCCGGGTTATGGCGGCGCGCCGATTACGAAGCTGTCTGAAGATTTCTTCAGCGTTACCTGGACAAGCGTCAACGAGCAGAATACGACGCAGTTTGAGGCTCAGATTTCGACGTACAGCAATTTTGCGACGCTGGTGAATCAATGGGTCACCACTAATCCTTCGAACAACTTTTCATTCCTCTCCGCCAATACGACCTATTACGTGCGTGCCAGGGCCATAGGCCAGGACGGGACGAGGAGCGCCTTCAGCGCGACCCTTAGCACGGCGACTCTATCATCCGATCCCAAGAAGCTGGCCATTGCCTCTGTCGGCAGCTCCAGCCTGACATTCACTTACTCAGGCGACGGCACGTCCACGCACACCTATCAGGTGGATGATAATGCAGATTTTAGCTCCACGGTGCAGGCGGGCGCCGTGCTGGGCTCTTCGAGCGTGTTTGCCGGAGGCTTATCGGCCAACACGACCTATTACGTGCGGGTTAGGTCGCTCAATCATGACGGAACCGGCAATAATTGGCTCGACGTTTCCAGCGCGACTTTGGCTCAGACCGTAGGAAATCCGGCGATCTCCGCCGTCCACTTTACGAGCGCGACTTTAACTTGGACGGCGGCGCCGAGCGAGGGGTATCTGGTTCAGGCGTCCACTCAAAGCGACTTCGGGAGCGTTTACCAAAGCAGCGCGACTTCTGACGGCAGCCTAACGGGGCTGGCGGTGACCGGCCTGGTGACGGATACGACTTATTACTTCAGGATCGGCTCTCTCAATTGGGACGGAAAATTCAACTTTATCAGCGCCGGATCGACCAAAACTTTGCGAACCGAGGCGGTGCCGACGGGACTCACCGCGACTACGCAGGGCATTTCATCCATCGCCTGGAGCTGGAACAGCTTAAACGGCGCCACGAGCTACCGGCTCTATTTCACGACCGACACAAATCCGGGACGCCACTTCGCGGAGACCGCGGCCACCGGCCACACGCAGGCCGGCTTGAGCACCAATACCGCTTATGGCGTGCGGCTGAGCGCGGTCTTTGGCGGGACTTTCGAAAACAGCCTTACGGCGGCGGTGACGGCCTACACCTTGGCCGAGGCGCCGGCATCCCTCAATGTGGTGTCCGTCACATCGGACACCGTCAGCCTTTCATGGAGCGCCGAAGGGAATCCATCCTATACGCGCTACGAGGTATCCCTTTCCACCGACAATTTCCAAACCCATTTTGTGACGGCGGCGAGCTTCGCCTCCGGCTTGACCGTCGCCACCACGACGATAAAAGGCCTGCGTCCGGTGACGACGTACTCTGTTCGCATCCGGGCGGAAAATCAGGCGGACGTGACGACGGATTTCTCCACACCGGTTTCCACGCGGACGAATTCCGCCCCGCCCTCGGACATCGCGGATTTGACGGCCGCGGCCGGCGTCGC
The DNA here is from genome assembly GCA_016206405.1 of Elusimicrobiota bacterium. Classification (GTDB taxonomy): domain Bacteria; phylum Elusimicrobiota; class Elusimicrobia; order O2-12-FULL-59-9; family O2-12-FULL-59-9; genus O2-12-FULL-59-9. The sequence goes on from JACQRQ010000080.1 coordinate 2,018, forward strand.
CCAGGGAGAAATTAACATAGCTTGGACGGCTCCCGGCAAGGACGGCTCCTACGGAGACCTTTCCAGCGGCCGCTACCGCATCGACGCCTCAACCGATCCCAACCACGTTTTTGCAAGCGCCGTCTACCTTTTGGATATCGCGACATCAACGGTCCTGGGAGCGCGCGAGTCTTATACTCTGACCGGATTGTCTCCTGCCGTCACCTACTACATCGCCGTCTTTACCATAGACGAAGAGCCTCGCTCCTCGGGCGCCTCCAACATCGCCAAGGCCTATGCCCAGGATATTCCTCCTTCGTCCGTGCAGTCTCCCAACGCGGCGGTCGGGATTCAAACCGTGACTTTAAGCTGGACGGCAAGCCCCGAAACGGATGTCGTCCGGTATCGAATCTACCGGGACAGCGTGACACCGGCCGATAATTTCGCTTTGCTGGCGGAAACCACCTCGACCCTATTTACCGACATGGGGCTTACTTACAAGACGACCTATTTCTACCGCGTCTCGGCGGTGGATGATTTGCCTCTGGAATTGGAAGGAGGGCTGAGCCCCTGGGCGACGGCCTATGTGGTGGGTCTGGATGCCCGGTTCCCGGCGGCGCCGGCCGGGGTTCAAATCACGACCATCGGGACTACCACCGTCAAGCTGACATGGACCCGGATTGCCTCGCACCTGGATGGAACTCCTTTTCTCGATCCATCCACCCCGACGATCAAGGAGATTTCAGCCTACCAAATTTATGTCTCGACCGATTTCCGGGGGCCGTGGACGCTGTTGGCCTCTCTTGCGCCGAGCGCAACGGACTTTACGCATGGCGCCGCCTTGGGAAGTTATTTCTATCAAGTCGCATCCATCGATGATGACCTCAATGAATCCAGGTCGGTTGTCTTGGGCGCGCAGTTTTATGTGGTTTCCGAGGACAAGGATTCCTTCATGCGGCTGCCGCCGGATTTGGGGGCGATTTTAACGGCGGGAGGAAATGCATACGGCAAGGATCTTCAAATCGAAGCGGATTTGCGCGCGAAAGATATTTCCGGCAACGTGCTTCAGTCCATTGAATTTAAGGTGATGCCGAAGGACTCGGACGTTCCCATTTTGAATTTCGCGTTTCCAAAGCCCGTCGAGATACAGCTCAACTATGACTCGGGCAAGGTGGCGGCGGCGGCGCGGGCGGCGGCCAAAAAGGGCAGCAGCGTCCCGAGCGCGGCGGTGGTCCGGCCGCAGTTTTCAGATTCGGACGTCGGGGTTTACTGGCATAACGGAACGGAATACGTGAAAGTTTACGGCGTGGTGGATGCCGCCAAAAAGACGGTGAAAATTCAGACGAAGACGCCAGGCATTTACCAAGTCCGCGTCGTCTTGAGGGAGCAAAATGCGGTGCATTTCGACGTATCCAACGTTTCCCACCGCGTGATCACGCCCAATGGAGATCATAGAAACGACGTTTTGATTATTACCTTTGACAACCCTCAAGACTCCGAGGTGAGCGGAAAAATTTATGATTTGACCGGCGCATTCGTCGCTGATATGGTTAAAACGGGCCAGTTCCACATTCAATGGGACGGCAAGGCGGGAGGCAGCCCGGTTAAAAGCGGCGTTTATATTTATCAGTTGAAAGGCGAGGGGCGAAGATTTACAGGCACCATCGTGGTGGCTCGATGAGCAAAGAGGAACCTGCCGGCGAAGCGAAGCCGTTACACTCCTAAATTCATATTTTTTCAGCGCTTTTTGCGATGCGTGGGGGATTAAACCGCGCATTTGAGCGCCTTTGCAGGGCAAATGTGAAGGAAATAGGGCGAAATTTTTATATTTTCGCAATAAATTATTCGCATTTGAAATTTATACTTATAAAGGGTCCGTGTAAGGTGATTATATCATTGCCTTACTTGCGTTTTTTTCTATTTTCTATGCTCAAATCCAGTTTTTCTTTGGCAATTAAACTCGCATTTTTAGGAGCATTAGTCAACGTCTTGCTCGCTAAAACGGCGCTTGGCTCCTTTCCGTGGGAGACGGTCCACCGACAGTCGGCGACGAATTTTGATGTGACCGGCGTTTCGCACAGGGTTATAACTCCCAATGGAGACGCCAGGAACGATGTTCTCATCATCCGGTTCGACAATCCCCGGGACTCGGGCGTGAGCGGGAGGATATTCGATTTGCTCGGGGGTTACGTGGCTGATATGGAGCAGAAGAGAAGTCCGCACCGCGTGGAGTGGAACGGGAAAGCTGGAGGAAAGCCGGTCAAAAGCGGCGTCTATGTTTTCGTTTTGGAAAGCGAAAGCAGGCGGTTTAAAGGAGCGGTCGTCGTTATCCGGTGAGAGCGCAGGGAACGATATGAAGCGAGGTTCCAATCATCTTACATCGCGCTGCGCAAGAAAGCGCCCGGGCGTTTGCCTTCGGGGGATTTTGTTGTGTCTTTTAGGCGCATTGGCGGCGCCCGCCTTCTCGGCTTTTGAGGATTTTGGAGTCGGAGCCAAGGCGCCGGGCATGGGCAACGCGTATGTCGCGGTAGCCGATGACGTGTTTGCGATTCATTACAATCCTGCAGGCTTGGGATTGATGGAAAGAAAGCAGTTTTCCTCCTCCTATTCACGGTTGTTTATGGGTTTGGATGACGGCTCCAACCTTGGACTTTCCTACTTGGCGTATGCCAATCCATGGAAGCAGGGCAAGCGGGGAACTTTCGGAGGTTCCTGGCAGCAGTTCAATTTGGCCGGCCTTTACCGGGAGCAGACGCTTTCTTTGGCGTATGGGCGTATGATGCGGCAGAAATTTTTTGGAGGGAGGCTTTTTGGCGGGGCCGGCGCCAAATTCTTGAATCGTTCCCTGGGTTCCACGCCCGAGGGACTTAACGCCACGGATAATTTCGGGTCTTCTACAGGATTTGAAGATCCGGTGATCAAAGGCGGGGCTAGCGCCAGCGCGATGGATTTGGATCTCGGTTTTTTATATTTGACGCAAAATGATTATGCGCTGGGGCTCAAGATCAGCCATCTGATGCAGCCGAACGTGGGATTTAAGGAAGCCGAGAAATTGCCGTTTGGGATTCATCTGGGTTTTGGAGTCAATAGTTTGTGGCTGAAAACGGCCGTGCAAGTGGACATGACCGAAGGCCCGGTGACGGGGACCAAGGACCAGAGGTTCACTTTCGCCGGAGAGAAATGGCTGCCCAGTTTGACGCTGGGCAGCTTGGGCTTGCGAGGCAGCATCGGGTTCGGCAGCCGAAGCTATAAACAGTTGACGGCGGGTTTGAGCTACCGCGTCAACACCATTCAGTTTGATTACGGGTTTATGATGCCGTTTGGCACCATCGAGGGGACCAACGGCACGCACCGTTTCGGAGTGACCTTCCTTTTCGGCGAACCGACCCCGCTGGAGCAGTATGGCAACATGATTTTGGAGCGGATGGCGCAAGTCTCCGGCATGAAGACCAAACCTTTG
>JACQRQ010000014.1 GCA_016206405.1 Elusimicrobiota bacterium
AAAAGCGGCGGCCGGGGGCCTCCAGGCGACGGGAGAAACGCCCTGCGCCGGCGGCGCCCAAAGGCAGCCGGTTAGGATGATAATGATAGCTAGACGCACACTTTTACCTATTAAGATATATTCTACGACCGCGGAAGGGGGCGGCACATGGGCCCAATGGGGCTAAAGCCGCGGGCAAAAGTCCTAGGCTCAAATAGGCCCTAGGACCTTCGCCCCAGCACGCCCCAGCGCGCCTCTTGAATTGTTGCCGCAGTTTTTACATAATTACGACTTACTTAAAATAGGCCATTTTTGCCGCACAGCCGGAAATAGCCAGTGAAAATTGTCCCCGCGCCGGGTCCGCCCGGGCGGGACAGGAGGAATAGAAAAATGAGGGGAACGTGTCTGTGGATGGCGCTCGTCATGGCCGCGCCGGGATTCGCCGGCCGGGCTTGGGCGGGAGCCAAACTGTGGGAGAAGAAGCTCGACTCCGACGTGGTGTGGAAGCAGTTCCACGACGCCGGGGTGGTGCTGACGGTGACCAAGAAGGGAAACCTCTACGGCTTTGATCCGAAGACCGGCGAGGAGAAGTTCAAGGTGGAGGATCTGCTGAAGCCGTTGACCCCGGACGAGATCCCGGGCCGGCCGTACGTGGTGCCCGACTCTCCGCTGGTGGTCGTCGTGACCAAGGCGGGGATGATAAAGCCCGAGGTGATTTCCGTGCTCGACGTGACCACGGGCAAGGCGGGCTGGACGCTCGGCTCCGAGGTGCCGCAGGCCTCGTGGGCGGCTCTATTGGAGGGCAAGGAACCCTCCGCGCCTCCGCAGGCCACCTTCAGCGGACTGCACTCGGCCATCCTCGACCCCAATCGCATGCAGCTTGTGCTTTTCACGGCCGGCGCCACCCTCTGGAAGGGCGAGCCGATGAAGAGCAAATACTACCGCATGCTCGAAGGGACGGTCGCGGGAGTGGACCTGGCCACCGGCAAGCTCAATTTCGTCGCCGCCTACGCGGGCGACCCGGGGACGTATGACACCGTCAAGGACGGCGGTCTCCAGATCGTTGGAGACAACGTGCTCATCGACTGGAACGGGGTGATGGCTTACCGGCTCACGGATGGGGCCGAGGTCGTCTCGGCGTCGTTTAAGCGCGCCTTGAAGAAGGGCCGCTACGCCCTGCAGGGCGCCCACGCCCGGACGATCGTGGAGGGCGACGTCGCCTACCTCGTCGTCAAGGACCACGTCGAAGCCTGGGATATGAAGACCGGGCAGCGCAAGTGGGAGGCGGAAGGAACCGACAGCGCCATTCCCGAACTGCATCTTGCGGGAGACAAGCTCGTGGTCCGCATCGGCGGGGTGTTTTGCTTCACCTCCGCCGGGCAGGAGCAATGCGTCGACCAGGATCCCTACGGCGTGGTGGTGTATGACAAAGCCTCGGGGAAGCAGGTTTTTCACACCAAGGAGTGGGACAAAAAGTCTAAAAACATCCTCATCACGCCCCTGGCGATCGCCAACGGGCTGGTTTATTGGGGAACCTCGGCGCGCTTGATCGCTCTGGATTTGGAGAGCCTGCAGGTCAAGTTCACGACCGAGCTCAACGGCAACGACCCGAATGAAAATCCGGGCGGGATCGCCGTCGAGGGCGGGAAGGTCTACCTCATGAACACGCAGACGACCGGCGCTTTTGACGCCGCGACGGGATCGCTGCTGTGGTCCAAGACCGTTCCGGCGACCAAGATGGACGCGGCCATGAAAATGGCGCTGACCTTCACCAAAGCGGTGGCGGCGCTCGACGCCGTGCAGCGGGCCTACAGCCGCGCCCAAGAGGGCGGATTAGGCTCCGATGACGTTTGGGCGAAGAAGACCGCCGCGGCGCTCGGCCAGACCTACGGCGCGGGCTATGACAACATGATGAAGCGGATGTCCGCGGCCGACGAGGCCGGGCAATTCAACTACGTCATGACCGGCAAGGCCAAGGACGCCGTCGTGGTCGGGGTCAACACCAAGACCGGCGAAGTGGAGCGCGGCACTCAAGTCGAGGGCCGCGTGCCGGAGTTCATGGTGGACCCGGTGTCGGCGGTGCTCGTCAACGTGTCGAAGAGCGACCCCAAGTGGGTCATGGGCTTCGATATGAGCGCCCCGCTGCCTGAGTTCAACTAAGCCGAATTCCCCGATTGGGGAATTCGCCCGCGAGGCCGGGGATTTTTTCCAGGACTCGCCGGATAATAGATACGCGCACCGGGGGCTCCCTTACGGGAGCCCCCGCCGCATTTCCGGAGAGCGCGGTGGCGCCATGCCCCAGCTCCCAGCGTTCATCCTCTGTTCTTCATAAGCTTCACAAGCTTCCGATCTCGGTGTGAAATCATAATTGATAAATAGTATGGCCATTTGCAAAAGACGATTTCGCCGATTATCAGGACGGAGAACGCAAAAGCGGCGAGGCGCGGCCGGCATTACCGGCTGCGCCTCGCGCCTGTTGTGATTTCTTAGGTTGCGGTGTGGGTTAGAAAATCTCCTCGAAGAGGATGTCCAGGCCGCCTTTGCAGGTGACTCTAAACTGCGCGGTTTCGATGAAGCCGTACTTCGGGCCGATCTCGACTTTGAGATTGCGGTCGTAGGAGAAAAACGAGGCCTGATCGCACACCTCGCCCGGCGGGAAAGTGAAGGAGGCCGTGGGACTGGGCATTTTATAGGTCTTGGGCAGGCGTCTTTCAAAACCCCAGGAATTGGCGACGGAGAGCTGAACCTCGGTCTCCGGGCTGAATTTTCTCGGGTTCATTTGAATCTTCGCGTTGACCTGGCCGTTGACCACTTTGAAGCTGACTTTAGTTTCTCTCGATTGCCGGCGGCCGTTGTGTCTGCCGGAGGAGCCGTTGCCCGAGCCGCTGCAATAAAAGGACTTGCTGGTTTCGCTCGTCTTGTAGGAGCGATCGGTTCCTTTGACCGCGGTCCAGACCCTGACGGAAGTGGGGCCGGCGGAGGGGCAGACGTCTTTATACGGCAAAGTGAAGCTCTGCTTGGGGGAATTGAGGGTGTAAGTCTTGTTTTCCCGCACACGGCGCTCGTTGTATTGCGCCCCGGCGTAAAAACGCACTTCCACGTAGCCGTTGGCCTCGTTGATGCTGCGCAATTGGTTCGGATCGATGCTCACGGCGATGTTGACGGAATCGCCGCCGGGGCTCACATCGAGGGTGAAGTCCGTGGTCAAATTCCGCACCTTGACCAACGTCAAAGTCCGCTGGGCTTCAATCCCGGCTTGTTCGAAGAGTTGGGCGCCGTCCGGTTCGGAGGCATAGCCCGGGTTGAGGAGGGCGAGGCTCGCCAGCAAAGCGCCTGCGCTCAATAGAAATACTTTCATTCGCTTCATGATGATTTGATTCTCCTTACGGAATGATGAACATGCTGCAAGAAAAAATTCTACAAAGCTTCGCCGAAAGGGCGCATGGGCCTTCTGGGCAGGAAAACGCGGCATTTAGTCCTATAAAGGATTAGGTCCAAGGGGACGTGATATAGAGTGATAAAGTGGGGGAGGAAGCAGTGGTAGAGTGGGGGGGGAGTGGTAAAGTGATAGAGTGGTAGAGTGGTAAAGTGGTAGAGTGGTAAAGTGGCAGACGTCAAGTGGTCCAGTGATCGAGTGGTCGAGGCGTTGCCTCTGGTCAGCGCCGCACCCTCCCCTCCCCCACGGCTATCCAATGAAGCGGGGGTCCTTAGACCCGAGAACTGAGCCGAAGGTGAGGCTCGCAGGGCGCGACAAATGGAAACGTTTCAGGTTCGGATTGAAAAAATGGCGTTGGAGGGGCAGGCCATCGGGAAGGCCCCGGGCTCCGACAAGGTGATTTTTGTGCCGTATGCCGTTCCCGGCGACCTTCTGGAAGTGCGCCTGATCAAAGCGAAAACCCAGTATGCCCAGGCTAAAATCATGAGGGTGATCGAGGCGGGGCCGGGGCGGGTGGCGCCGCCGTGCCCGCACCATTTCCAGGTTTCCGGAGCGGAACCATTTTGGTGCGGCGGCTGCAACATGCAGCAGCTCGACTATGCCCTTCAACTCAAGCTCAAAAGGGAAGCGGTGCTCGACGCCTTAAGGCGCATCGGCAAATTCCCATCGGTTCCGGTCGCGGAGACCTTGCCCTCGCCGCCGTGGCGGTGCCGCAATAAGGTGCAGGTGCCCTTCGCCTTTTCAGGCGGCGAAATTCAGGCCGGTTTTTTCGCTCCCGGCACTCACAAAATCGTGCCGTTTCAAGACTGCTTGCTTCAGCCGGAGTTCTCCGTCCGGCTGGTGCATCAAGTGGCCGCGCTGGCCCGGCGCTTCGGTTGGCAGATCTATGACGAGGACCGCCGCCGGGGCTGGCTCCGGCATCTGGTCGTTCGCACCAATCAAGACGGCCAAGCCTTGGCGACGCTGGTGACCCGCACGCCCGAGTTTCCCCGCCTCAAAGAGGCGGTCGCGGAGCTCACCCGGGCCTTTCCGGAAATGATCGGCCTTCACCAAAACGTCCAGCCGGCCCAGACCAGCGTGATTTTGGGTTCCCGCTGGAGGCGTTTGTGGGGGCGGGACTTTATCGTGGAAAAAATCGGGGGGCTCCGCCTCGAGGTATCCCCGGGCGCGTTTTTGCAGGTCAACACGCCGGCGTGCGAGGCGCTTTACCGGAGCGTCGAGGGCATGTTGTTTGAGGGCGGATTCCGGCCCGGCCATGTGCTCGACCTTTATTGCGGCGTGGGGGCCATCGCCCTGTGGGTGGCCGGGCGCGCGGGCGGCGCCGCCGTCATGGGCGTGGAGGAAAACCACCGCAGCGTGGACAGCGCCCGCCACAACGCGCGGCTAAACGGCGCGGGACAGGTCCAATTTTTCTGCGCCAAAGTGGAGGATTTTTTGAAGCGCCCCGCAAACACCTCGGCCAAGGCTTCCGAGGCAGGCGTATTGCTGGACCCGCCGCGCTCCGGCTTGAGCCCTTTGGCGCTGGAGCGGCTGGCGCGGCGCGGATTTTCGCGCATCATCTATATTTCCTGCGACCCCGCCTCCTTCGCCCGCGACGCGCGGCGCTTGGCCGACCGGGGCTACGCGCTTAAAGCGGTTCAGCCGGTGGATTTGTTCCCGCAGACGGCGCATGTGGAACTCGCCGCGCGGCTCGACCGGCTGCGATGAATTTCAAAATAGGATAATCATGGAAATAGGAATCGTCGGCTTGCCCAACGTCGGAAAATCAACGCTGTTCAACGCCCTCACCTCGGGGCACGCGGCTTCGTCCAATTATCCCTTCACGACCATCGAGCCCAACGTGGGCGTGGTCAGCGTTCCGGACAGCCGCCTGCAGACGCTCACGGGGATTTTTTCGTCCAAAAAGACGGTCCCGGCGTACGTGAAGTTCGTGGACATCGCGGGTCTGGTGCGCGGGGCCAGCCAGGGAGAAGGCTTGGGCAACAAGTTTTTGTCCCATATCCGCGAGGTCGACGCCATCGCCCACATGGTCCGGCTCTTCGCCGATCCCGACGTCGTGCACACCTTGGGAGGCGTTGACCCTTTAAGAGACGCGGAGATCATCAACACCGAGCTCATTCTGTCCGACCTTCAGTCGGTGGAGCGCCAGGCGGAAAAATACAGGGGCCCGGCCAAGTCGGGGGATAAAGCCGCCCAGCGGCGTTTGGAGATTTTGGACAAAGCGCGGGTGGGGCTGGAGGCCGGGCAGCCGGCCCGCTCCTTGGGAATCGCGGAGGAGGATTTGAAGGCCTTCGCGCTGTTAAGCGCCAAGCCGGTGCTCTATATCGGCAACTGCGACGAGGCCCCCTCGCCGGAGGCGGCGCGGCCCCTGGAGGAAATGGCGGCCACGGAGAAGGCCGGCTGCGTGACTCTGTGCGGCAAGCTCGAGCACGAGATCATCCAACTGTCCGAAACCGACCGGCCGCAGTTTCTCAAGGAGATGGGGTTGGAGCAAACCGGCCTGGAGCGGGTGATCGTCGCCGCGACGCGGCTTTTGAGGCTGCTGCACTTTTTCACCGCCGGACCCACGGAGACCCACGCCTGGACCATCGTCGAGGGCATGCGGGCGCCCCAGGCCGCCGGCCGCATCCACTCGGATTTTGAAAAGGGTTTCATCCGCGCCGACATCTATTCTTTTAAGGACATCGAGAAGCACCGCTCCGAGCCGGCCTTGAGGGAAAAGGGCCTCATCCGCTCGGAAGGCAAGGACTACGTCGTCCGCGACGGAGACGTATGCTTTTTCAAGTTCAACGTATGACCGGTCTTACGCCGACCGCGGAGATGTGCTCTCACTTCGGCGAGTGCGGCGGCTGCGCTCATCAGGATTGGGCCTATCCGCGCCAGCTTGAGGAAAAAGCGCGAACGCTGGCGGGTTATTTGGAGGCCATCGGCTGGACGGCTCCCGTGCGGGTCCGCCCCTCGCCGGACGTTTGGCATTACCGCAACAAGGTGGAGTTTTCCTTCGGCCGGGCCCGGCCGGACGGCGGCTCGCCGCAAGACGG
>JACQRQ010000077.1 GCA_016206405.1 Elusimicrobiota bacterium
GCCGTCGATGCGAACGTCCAGGGGCTTGTCCAGGCGGATATGCCGCAGAAAGGAAGTTTCCTCGAAGGCCTTCTGCCGGCCGAGCCAGTCCCAGTCGATTTTTCCTTCCTCGTCCATATGCCGGACGGTCAGGTAGCCGATGCCCAGCGCGACCACGTTGTGCAGGAAATGCGTGCCGAAGGAAGGTTCCACGTCGAAATTTTCCAAAGTGGTCTCGACAATCAGCCTGGCGGCGGAGATTTCCCGCCAATTGACGGGAATACCCAAAGACGAGTCGGCCGAGCCCCACCGCCCCGGCCCGATGAGCATGCAGCCGCGGCCCTCTTTTTTTAGCCGCTCGTTGATCTGTCCGATTTCGCGGGCGATGAGCCTGGTTTTGGCGACGTCGAAGCGCTCCGGCACAACGTAGACGATATCGCTGATGCCCGCGAACTGGCCGTGGCCCAAGGCTTTGTGGCTGTAGCAGACGGCCCTTTCCTGTTCCGCGGGATCGAGCTTCACCTCCTTGCTCTGGCCCCACGAAACCATGGGCCGGATCTGGAGGATGTTGAATTCGTTGCGGTATATATCCACCGCGAACTCTATCTCCACGGGACAGCCGACCGCCTGCTCGCCCACCTCCAGGGTCCACGCCAAAAGAGAGGCGAGCGGGAAGACGTCGGACTTCAGCACGTTGGCGAAAGTGACCAACCGGGGCCCTTTGCGGAAGATGCCGTCGTAAACCCGGTCGTTTTCCGCGGAGTAGGTCGATCCCACGGGAGCCAGGGTGCCGTCCTCTTCCGCCGCCTCCAGGTCCAGCGACAGCAGGTTGGCGCCTGAATCCGCGTCCGGACGAAAATCCCGCCAGCCGAGGTCCAGAGCGAAAAATTCCCGCTGAGCGTTGACCAGAATCTCGCGCGCGCTGGAAAATTGATAGAGTTTCTGCGGGAAAGCCGGGGAAAAGCTCAGGCTGCGGCGCCCCTCCACCACCGTCCTGCCCAGGCCCAACGCGACGTAGGCTAATCCGTCGGTCGGCTTGATGCCTCCGACCGGATAATAATTGTAGGACTGCGCCACGCCGGAAAAACTCGGGTAATAGCGGTCGCCGTGCGTCTGCCCGACCAGATGCTGAACGACGACGGCCATCTTCTCCTGCTCCCGAAGATGCGGCATCGCCGCCAGGTAGTTGCGCGCTTTCTGGGAGAAAGTGGACGCGTAGACCATCTTTATGGCCAAAGTCAACTGCTCCAGGCGCACCGACGCGGCCGGATGGTTGTTGGGCAGCATGTACGTCTCATACACCCCCGCGAACGGAAGGACATGCGAATCCTCCATCATCGAAGAGGAGCGCACGGCCAGCGGCTGCTCCACTTTCTGGGCGAAAGTCTCAAGAGCCCGCAGCGTTTCCTCGGGAAGAGCGGCGCGGGAGAAAGAGTCGCGAATTTCCGCGTCGGTGGCGTCGCTCAGCGCCAACGGGCGCAGCTTGTTTTGGTCCATGAAAGCGTCGAAGATGTCGGCCGCGATCACGACCGAATTGGGCACGCGGACATAAATGCCTTCCCAGCGGCGGGAGAATGTGCGGCGGCTCAAAAACGAGTTGAGAAAAGCCAAGCCCCGGCCTTTTCCCCCAAAAGATCCGCCGCCGAGCTTGACGAACGGGCTGTTGTCGGTGAAGAAGCGAGTTGAAAAATCGGCGACGACGCCGACCTGGGTCTGGTGCAAAAAATGCGACGTGGTGTCGATGAGGTAGTGCCTAAGTTCCCCGACGTCGTTGAATTGGGAAATCTGCACCGGCCGCAGCCGGTAAGCCAGCTCAAACTCCGTGCGCGCCATCAGCCATTTGGAGAAGTGATTCCGGCTGGAGTGGTAGGCGATGCATTCCTCCGGGGCGGTCTTAAGCAACTCCACCAGGGAATGCAGGTCCCGCGCGCGCCCCACGTGCCCGCCGTCGGGCAGGCGAAAGCTGAAGTCCCCGAAGCCGCATTGTTCCATCAAGAAATCGCGGATGTCTTGGACCAGGTTCTGCGAGCTTTTATCCAGGAAGGTCGCCCCCAGACCCTCGACTTTCCGGGCGGCCGCGGAGTCGGAGGACTGCAGCAGGACCGGAGTATCCGGGTTTTCGCGCTTCACGCGCTTGATGAGCTCCAGGCCCGCCTCCGGGTCAAGCTTGCCGTCGCGCGGAAATTGGATGTCGGTGATCAAGCACAGAAGATTGGAGTGGTAGCGCAGGTACAGCCGCCACGCCTCCTCAAAATTTGCGGCCTGAAGAATTTTGGGACGCGCCCGCATCCTCAACAACTTGTGGGTCAGGTTGACGCCCTCGGCCATGAGTTTTTGCGTCTGGCCCATGAGCTCGGTGTAGATCAGCGGCAGGTAATAGGAGGTGAAGCGGACCGAGTCCTCGATGAGGATGATGGTCTGCACGCCGGCGCACTCGATGTCATGGTCGATGTTGCGCTGGTCCTCGATGTGCTTGATGATGGCCAAAAGAATCTTGATGTCGCCCAGCCACAAAAACACATCGTCGAGCCGCGCCCGGTCCTCTTCGGCCAGGCGCTGGATGTCAAGCTGGCTGTAAGCTAATAAGACGACGGGAGTCTTGGGGGCGATCTCTTTGGCGGCCAGGGCGAAGGCGCCGACGTCCATGGGGCCCACGCGCATCATCGTGATGAGCAGGTCGAAGCGGTCCTGGCGGAGGCGCTCCAGCGCCTCCGCCGCGCTTGAGACCCGCGTCACGCGCGGGGCATAGCGAAGATTGAGGTCGAGGTACTCGCTGAAAATCAGCTCGGTGAGGCGATCATCTTCCGAAAAGATAAAGGCGTCGTAGGGGCTGGCCACGAGCAGAATCTCGCGGACCCGAAACGGCATGAGCCGGTCGAACCCCCCGAACTGCACCTCATAGTCGAAGATCGTCTCACCCAAACCTTCCTTCCTCAGGCCCTAGGGCCTAGGGCCAGGCCCCTATACCAAACCTTGGTCCAGCATGGCGTCGGCGACCTTCACGAAGCCGGCGATGTTGGCGCCCATCACGTAGTTGCCGGGACGGCCGTACTCCTGGGAGGTCTCCACGCAAGCCTTGTGGATGCTTTGCATGATGCGCAGCAAATAGCCGTCCACTTCTTTGCGGGACCAGCTCAGGCGCTGGCTGTTCTGCGACATCTCGAGGCCGCTGACCGCCACGCCGCCCGCGTTGGCCGCCTTGCCGGGGCCGTAGAGCATCTTCTTGGCCGTGAAAACGTCGACCGCTTCCGGGGTCGAGGGCATGTTGGCTCCCTCGGCCACGCAGACGCAGCCGTTCTTGACCAAGGTCTCGGCGTCCTTGCCGTCCAGCTCGTTTTCGGTGGCGCAGGGCAGCGCGATGTCGGCCTTGACGTTCCACACGCCCCGGCCTTCCTGGTAATGCGCCCCGCGAAACTTATCGGCGTATTCCGAGATGCGGCCGCGGCGGACGTTCTTAAGATGCATGACGTAATCGAGCTTTTCGCGGTTGATGCCGTCCTCGTCCACGATGAAGCCGTTGGAGTCGGACATCGTCAGCACCTTGCCGCCCATCTCGATGGTCTTTTCTGCGGCGTATTGGGCGACGTTGCCGGAGCCCGAAATGACGACTTTCTTGCCCTGGAAGCCTTGGCCGCGGGTTGAAAGCATTTCGCCGGCGAAGTACACCGTGCCGTAGCCCGTGGCCTCGGGGCGGATGAGGCTTCCGCCCCAGCCCACGCCTTTGCCCGTCAAAGCCCCCTCAAAGCGGTTGGTCAGCTTCTTGTACTGCCCGTAGAGGAAGCCGATCTCTCGTCCGCCCACGCCGATATCTCCCGCCGGAACGTCGGTGTTGGCGCCGATATGGCGGAAGAGCTCGCTCATGAACGCCTGGCAGAAGCGCATGACTTCGTTGTCGGATTTGCCCTTGGGGTCGAAGTCGGAGCCGCCTTTGCCGCCGCCCATCGGCAGGGTCGTCAGGCTGTTCTTGAAAACCTGCTCAAAACCCAGGAACTTGAGTATGCCGATGTTGACGCTCGGATGAAACCGAAGGCCTCCTTTATATGGCCCGATGGCGCTGTTGAATTCGATGCGGAAGCCCCGGTTGACTTGGACCTCCCCCTGGTCGTCCATCCATGGCACGCGAAACAGGATCGCCCGCTCCGGCTCCACGATTCTCTCCAGAATCCTGGCCTTGCGGTACTCCGGATGGCGCTCCACGACGGGCTGCAGGCACTCGATGACTTCCCGAACCGCCTGGTGAAACTCCTTTTCCCCCGGGTTCTTGGCGGCCAAGTCCGCCATGAAACGGGCCGAGAAATCCGACTTGGTTTTCACTTCCTGAGACTCTAAAACCGTGGATTTTGTCATATTCCCTCCTCTTAGCCTTCCCTTCGCCGGGTCCCCGGCAACCTAATACTAGCATAATCCTACCCCCCCATCCAATACAACATGCCGTAGACCGCCACGCCGGTGACGGAAACATAGAGCCAAATGGGAAGCGTCCAACGCGCCAAGGCCCGGTGCTTTTCAAACCTGCCCCGCAAAGCCCAAAACAAAGTCCTCAGGGCCAAGGGAACGATGGCCGCCGCCAAAACGATGTGCGGAATCAGTATCGAGAAATAAAGAAGCCGGAGCACTCCGGTCCCGCGAAAAGCGACGGACCCGGCGTGCGCGTGATAAATCAAATAGGAGGTCAAAAAAGCGATGGAGACGGCGAAGGCCGAGAGCATGCACGCGGCGTGCGCGCGCGTGTTGCGGGATCGAATAAAGAGATAACCCGCCGTCAGCAGGAAGGCGCTCGTTAAATTCAGCGCGGCGTTGAGATGGGGAAGCTGGTCAACCCGCAGCATAGAACAAGTGACGGCGAGTGGGTCGATCCCTAGCCGTTATTTTTTGGATTCGCCGGCTTCGGATTCCTCTTCGGATTCCTCGTAGAGCTCGTGGTAGCGCTTGGGACTAAATTGCTTGAAATCGGCCAAAAGTTTTTTCCGGAATTTCTCCCAATCCTTCTTGGCGGCGCCCATCTTGCGCAAATTGGAATCATAAACCAAAAACTCCCAGATGGACTTGGCCTCTTTCGTCTCAATTTCGCAGCCGGGCTTGGCCTGCATGCGCTTGACGTAGCGCTTCCAAATGTCGGCCTCCACCTTCCAGACGCGCGGGTTCTTAAAGAGCTCCGGCTCCGTCTTCTTGAGATTGGCCATCTGCTGCTCCTTGTCCTTGTCCTGGGCCTTTTTGTCCTTCGCCCCGGAGGCGAGCTCGACGAACTCGGAATGGAGCGGGCGCGCGGGGGTGTGGCAGCGCGAGCATTTCTGCGACAGAATCTTGTAGCCGGCCTGCAGCTCCTTGGGATACTTGGAGACGTCCAGGGTCTCCGGCCCGCAGTCGTTGGGATAGGGGCTCTGCAGGGCCTTCTGTTTTTCCAGCTCGGCCGCGTCCCTTTTGGCGTCTTTTTTCCCGGCTTTCTTCTCGCCGCCGCCCGCCATCAGCTTGGCGCAAAAATTCGCTTCTTCTTCGGCTTTGACCTCTTTTGTCTCCGCCGCCGCGGGCTTCTCGCCGGCCTTATCCTCCCCTTCCTTGGCGGCCCACGCGCCGACAGAAAAGGCTGCGCCCAAAATCAACGCCGCGATGACCGTCTTTTTCATAGCTCTCCCCCTTGCGCTACCATCCCCCGGAATCCTGCTCCGCCACCGAAAATAAATAACTCACCAAATCGTCGAGTTCCTGCCCCTTGATCTTGTCGCTCCAACCGGGCATATATAGCGGCGGCGTCGGGCCCTCCGGCTTGAATTTCGAGACGGCGGAGGACGGCACGCCCTCCTGAATCTTCTTTTTGAGTTCTTCGGGCGAGTACGTGCCGACCACTTTGGTCAGCGTGGGAACCCGGCCGTCCTGCATGCGCGTCTGCTTGTCGGCCAGAGCGTTGAAGTTTCTGCGGCCCGCCGCCCCGCCCAAACCGTGGCAGCCCGCGCAGCCGTATTTTTCAAAAACCATATGCCCGCGCTTGGCCGCGTCGCCCGGCGAGCGCTCTTTGGCCGTCGCCCCGGGGACATAATAGGTGTGCGGCAGCGGCTGCTTGGACATGGTCAAAAGATACGTGGTGATCGCCTGAGCCTGCGCCGCGTTGATCTCTCCGGCAAAAGGCGGCATCCCGGAAGGCGAAATGGGCTCTCCCAAATGCCCCTCCGGGTCGTTTGGAACCAGCTCCATGGGGTCCTGGGTCAAGTGCGTTTCGATCCAGTTCTTGATGTTCCAATCCTTGCGGTCCAAACCGGATTTGGAGAAATCAATCCGGGCCAGAGGCTTGTCGGCGATATCGCCCAGGTCGACGCTGATGACGCCCCCCCGGCCGTTGATGGAATGGCAGCCGATGCAGCCGTGTTTTTCAAAGAGCTTCTTGCCCAGGGCGGCCGTCTTCGTCTCGGAGAGGGCCTCGAAATTTCCATGGCATTTGGCGCAGGCCGCCTCCAGATACGGCGCCTTCAGAAGCGGCTCCTCCCAGTGCTCGACCTGCCCGTGGGCCGCCTCCGCCGTCGTGGCCAGGCCCTGGCCGGCGTGGCAGGCGACGCAGCCGTATTGCTGGAAAGAATGCGACTTGGCGATGGACTTGGGATGAGCCTTGAAGGGATGCTCCGTGAAAGGATTGCTCAGCGAGGGATTGCTGAACTCGTCCATCCCCACATGGCAGGTGACGCAGCGGTCGACGCGGCCGAGGTCCGGCGTGATGATCTGCTTGATCTCCAGCGGCCGGCGCCGGAAGCTTCGGATCTGCGACTGGATGGATTTGCGCTCGGCCTCGTCCCCGGCGGATTTAAGCTCCTCTTCAAGCCGGGCGGCTTCCATCTCATAATAACCCCTTTGATACTTCTTCCATTCGCGCTTATGGTCGAGGCCGATGGCCAATAGGAAGACGCCCAAGATGCCGAAGTTCGAGATATAAAACAATTTTCGCATGACGCTAGATATTGAAGTTGAATTGCGGCAGGCTCAAAACATACTTGATGTCGAAGCCCAGGCGCAGGCCGATTTTAAGCAGCACGCCCAACATCATCAGGATCAGGCTCATGGTGAGCGCGTAGCGCGCCAAGTCCAGGCCCTTCAAATAGCGCTGGGGAAAAAGAAAGCCCAGCAGGAAAAAGATAAAAACGAACAATCCCAGCATGAGGAGCTTGGCCGCCGCCAAGGCGGTGAATATCTTGAGCCCTCCCGCGGCCAGAAGGAAGACCGCCGCAAAAGCGCCGATGGCCCGGCTCCAGGAAATCTCCCCGCCGATGAGCCTTGGCGCCGCCATGCCGAAGGCCATGTAGAAAATCATCAGCGCCCCGCCGGCCCAGGCGGGCAAATCCCAGGTGGGCGGCGGAAGCGGCTTGTGCGCCAGCCAGCTTTCCCACGGCCAATACCAGCCCCAGTTGGGCCCGCGGCAGAAGTAACCGATGAAAATCAGCAAAAACCACAAGAAAACCCCGGAAAGAAACATCACGTTGGCCAGCGGCCGCTCTCTTAAGGAATAGTAGCCGACGCCTTTGGGATTGACGTCGATGAACGGCATGGCGATCAAGCCGGCGATGATGACGTTGGGAATGAGCACTCCCGCGATCCATGGGTCGAAATAAACCAGGAGCTCCTGCAGGCCCACAAAATACCAGGGGGCTTTGGACGGGTTGGGCGTCACGGTCGGGTTGGCCAGCTCCTCCAAGGGGGCGTTCTGCAGCACGCTCCATAAGAAGATGGCCAAAATCGTGAGGGCCGCCGCCAAGTATTCGCGCACGATCAAGTGCGGCCAAACGTCGAGCTTCTGCTCATCGGCTTCCAGCGGCGCCGCGGAAAAGGAATCCTTGCGGACCCGCCAGAAATGGACGATCATCAGCGCCCCGGCCACCAACGGGACCAGGACGCAATGCAGCACGTAAAAGCGGATCAACGTGCTGGCCCCGACGGTGGTCCCGCCCAAAAGGACGAAGCGCACGTCGTTGTTGACCCGCATTCCCAGCAGGCCGCTGAAAGGCCCCTCGTTGCCCATAAAGGGAGTGGCGCCGGCCATATTGGTGCCGACCGTCACCGCCCAAATGGCGAGCTGGTCCCACGGCAGCAAATAGCCGGTGAAGGAAAGAAACAGCGTGATGCTCAGCAGCAGGACGCCGATGCCCCAATTGAACTCCCTCGGTTTTTTGTAGGCGCCGGTCAAAAACACCCGCACCATGTGCAGGATGACGATCAAAACCATGGCGTGCGCCGACCAGCGGTGGGCGTTGCGCAGGAATTTGCCCAGCGTCACCGCGAACTCCAAGTCCTTCATGTCCTGGTAGGCCAGCTCCACCGTCGGGCGGTAATAAAACATCAGCAGCACGCCCGTGACCGTCAGGATCAAGTAGAGCATGAAGGAAATTCCGCCCAGCCCCCAACTGTAGCTCACTTTGACGGCGCGCGGACGGATGCGGGCCGGGTGCAGGTGCAGCCAAATATTGTCCACGATATGGCGCATCCGGTCGCGGGGAGCGTCCTTCCACGGGGCGTGGCGGAATATGCTGCGCCACACCTGCGTCTCGTAGACTTTTTTTGGAATTTCGTTGAGGTCTAGCATGCGTCAAACTTCCACAAAATAGACATGGCCTTCCCGGAAACCGGGGCGGTCCTCGAGCACGGCCTTATCGATGATCAAATCCCCCGTGGAGGCCAACTCCACCTTGCAGCGCCACAACGCCTTGGGGGCGGGGCCGGCGATCACGTCGCCGTCGGGACTGAAATTGGAGCCGTGGCAAGGGCAGCGGAATCGCCCCTGGTCGTTGAACCAATTGGGGGTGCATCCCAGATGCGTGCAACGGGCCCACAGCGCGTAAATGCCCTTTTCGTTGCGCACGATCCACACCCGCTGCAGCTTGGTCCACCGCGTCGACACGCCGACGGGATAATCCTTGGCCCGCCCGGCGTTGAACTTTTGGGATGGTTCGTAGAGCACGTTGGGAAACAGGAAGCGCGCGCTGGCCGCGGCGGAGGCGGCGAAAAACGTCGCCAATGCGCTCCAACCAACCCAGAGGAAATTTCTTCTTGTGATCGGCTCTCCCGGCATCAACGGCGGCTCCTTAGGCGATTAAATACAAGGGGACGCTTTTTTCGGGATATATACTGATAAAAAATCGCTTGGCTGTCAAGCGCGCCGCGCGGCCGACGGGGATCGCCGCGGCCCGCCGCCGCCGCGCAAGGCATCTACCTCAAAAACCAAGCCTCCCGCTCCCGCGCGCGGCTATAAATCCATTTTGTCTTCGGGCGATTCTTCCGGAGGCTCCGGCGCCTCTTCGTCCGGAATTTGGGAAGGCTCTTCTTCGATCCCCGGCGCCTGCTCCTCATCCAAGGGCGCGGGAAGCTCCTCTTCCATCGGCAAAGGCTCTTCCTCGATGGAAGCCGGCGCTTCTTCTTCCATTAAAATTGACTGCGGGGGCGCCTGCTCCTCAGACTTTTCCACGGCTTTTTGCGTTTGACAGGCAGCGAGGATCAGCGATAATATCCCCGGCAGCCACAGATTTTTTCTCATTTTGCTTGATGCCTCCCTTCCTCCCCGCCTTTTCCCGCTCCCGGGGCCGTTGAGTCGCTCGGCGTCCGGTTCCAGGACCGCGCGCGCGGCTTCGCATTCCCTTTATACTATTTATCACCCCTGTCTGCAAAGCGCGCCGCCTGGCCCGGCCGCCGGCGCCCTGATCCGGTTTGTAAAAGTCCGGCAATGTTGATAGAATAGCTTGCCCGCATGAGCTATTTCTTGCGATTTATTTCCTCATCCATCGGCAAAAAAATGCTCGCCGGCGCGACCGGCCTCCTTTTATGCGGCTTTCTGATCACCCATCTGGCCGGGAACCTGCTCATCTTCAAAGGCGCCGACGCCTTCAACCGCTACGCCGGGTTGCTGGAAGCCAACCCCTTCATCCTCCCGGCGGAAGCGCTGCTGGCCGCCTTTTTTCTCGTGCACATCGCCCTCGCCCTGCGCGCCCAGTGGGAGAACCGGCGCGCCCGTCCGTCGCGTTATGAGAACAAGCAGATGGAAGGCGGCCGCACGCCGGGCTCGGCGACCATGCTTTTGTCGGGAATTGTGACGGCCGCATTTTTGGTCATCCATGTGCGCACCTTCAAGTTCGGCGACAAAAGCGCCGGCCTCTACCGCCTGGTCGTCTCCTCCTTCGGCAGCCCGTATTACTCCTTTTTTTACGTCGTCGCGATGGCCGGCCTGGGACTGCATTTAAGCCACGGATTTCAAAGCGCTTTTCAAACCTTCGGCGTCAACCACCCGAAGTTCACGCCTTGGATCAAAGCCGCCGGACTTGTTTTCGCCGCGGCGATGAGCCTGGGATTTGCCTCCATTCCCGTGTGGGCCTATTTTCGCCTCGGAGCCAACTGACGAATGCCCCCAACCCTGGATTCCCACGCCCCCTCCGGTCCCCTCGAAAAAAAATGGGACAAGCACCGCTTCGACCTTAAGCTCGTCAATCCGGCCAACAAGCGCAAATTTGACGTCATCGTCGTAGGGACGGGCCTGGCCGGCGGCTCGGCCGCCGCATCTCTGGCGGAGCTCGGATACTCCGTCAAGGTCTTCTGCTTTCAAGACAGCCCCCGCCGCGCCCACAGCATCGCCGCCCAGGGCGGCATCAACGCGGCCAAGAATTATCCAAACGACGGCGACAGCGTGTGGCGGCTTTTTTACGACACGATCAAGGGCGGCGACTACCGCGCCCGCGAAGCCAACGTCTACCGCCTCGCCCAGATCAGCAACGCCATCATCGACCAGTGCGCGGCCCAAGGCGTGCCCTTCGCTCGGGAGTACGGGGGCGCCCTGGCCAACCGCTCCTTCGGAGGAGCGCAGGTGTCGCGCACCTTCTACGCCCGGGGGCAAACCGGCCAGCAGCTTCTGTTGGGCGCCTACGGCGCGCTCATGCGCCAGGCGGCGGCCGGCAGGCTCCAGATTTATCCCCGCCGGGAGATGCTGGAGTTGGGCGTCGCCGACGGCCGGGCCTGCGGCATCGGGTGCCGCAACCTGGTCACGGGCAAACTGGAGTCGTACGCCGCCCACGCCGTCGTGCTGGCGACCGGCGGCTACGGCAACGCCTTCTATCTATCCACCAACGCCGTCGGCTCCAACGTCACCGCGGCCTGGCGCGCGCATAAAATAGGCGCGTTCTTCGCCAATCCCTGCTTCACGCAAATTCATCCGACC
>JACQRQ010000005.1 GCA_016206405.1 Elusimicrobiota bacterium
GATTTTTTCAGAAAGAAGGGTATGCACTTTTAAAACGTAAAATCATCAAAAACTATGCACTTTTAAAAAACTCCTGACACCGGACAATTCCACACTTGACAAATGAAGGATTTAGCCTAATAATATAGGTAGTATAATTAATATAATATAAATGCAAGACAGGTTTTGCGGCGGCGGGGGATTAGCGGGGAGATGAAAAAGCGCGCAGGCGGAGCGGATGGCGCCGGCTTGAGAATTCTGGTTATTGAGGATAAGGCCGGGGAAGCCCGCTGGGTCGGGGAGCTTCTCACGCAAGCTGCCGGCAGATGTCCGGATTATTGCGATATGGAGATCCTGGCCGGGGAGGACGGCGCCGTGGTTTCGTCGCGCTTGTCGCAGGCGGGCGTCAACGCCGTCCTTTTGGACGCGTCCGTCTCAAAGTCCCGCTGCCTTGCCACCCTCCAAAAGCTCGCGCTGACGGTTCCGCAAATGCCGGTCATTGTTGTGAGAGATAGGACGGATGAGTCCATGGTTTATGATGTTTTGAGGTTGGGAGCTCAGGATTGTTTGGTCAAAGGCGACTTTGACGGCCATTTGCTTATCCGGGCTCTCCGCTATGCCTTGGAGCGCAAGAAAGCGGAAATCGCCTTGAAGCGCAGCGAGACCATGTTCCGGGATTTTGTGGAGAATGCGGAGGACCTTATATGGCAGGTGGATGTAAACGGCGCTTATGTCTACTTAAGCCCCAACGCGGAGTCGATTTTGGGCTACGCCCCCAAGGAGCTTCTCGGCAGATCTCCGTTTGATCTCATGCCGCCCTGCGAGGCGGAGCGCGTCGCCGGAATTTTTGCGAAGGTGGTCAAGGAACGCGAGGCTTTCTCGCTTTTGCAGCACGCCGCCATACGCAAGGATGGAAAGTTAAGGACCCTGGAGTGCGGCGGAAAGCCGGTTTTTGACGAACGGGGCCGTTTGACCGGTTATCGGGGCATCGACCGGGATATCACCGAGCGCAGGCGCATAGAGGAGAAGCTCCTGGAAAGCGAGGGAAATTTTCGCCGGTTAGTGGAGCAGGCGGCGGACGCTCTTTTCCTGCATGACCGCCAGGGAAATTTATTGGACGTCAATCGGGCCGCTTGCGACGGCCTGGGCTACGACCGGGGGGAGCTTTTGCGCCTGTCGGTATTTGATTTTGAGATCGGTCTCCCGCGGGAGGCTATGAGCCGGCTTTGGCAGGACCTCCGCGCCTCCGGCCCGCGCACGGTGGAAGGGGTTCACCGCCGCAAGGACGGGACCGTTTTTCCGGTGGAGGCGCGCTTGGGAATGTTCGAGTCGAAGGAGGGGCCCCTGGTGCTGGCCATGGCGCGGGATATCACCGAGCGCAAACAGGCGGAAGCTGCGCTCCGGGAAAGCGAGGAAAGGCTGCGGCAGTCCCAGAAACTTGAGACCGTCGGGAGGCTCGCCGGCGGCATCGCACACGACTTCAACAACCTTCTGACCGCCATTGGCGTCTACAGCCGGTTTTTGCTGGAGGACCTCAAGCCCGGCGACAAGCGTCGCGCGGACGTGGAGGAAATCCGGCGGGCGGGTGAGCGGGCGGCGGGTTTGACCCGCCAGCTTTTGGCTTTCAGCCGGGGGCAGGTTCTAAACCCCGAGGTGCTGAGCCTCAATAGCGTCGTGGAAGCGGTCGAAAAAATGCTGCGCCGCACCATCGGGGAAAACATCGAATTGGTCGCCGCCTTGAGCTCCGGGTTAAAGCCGGTGCAGGTGGATCCCGGGCAGATGGAGCAGATTATCGTCAACCTGGCCGTCAACGCCCGCGATGCCATGCCGCACGGCGGCAAACTCATCCTCGAAACGGCCAACGTGGAGTTCATAGGGGCCCAGGATTATGGGCAGTTTAGCGTTCCGGGGGGGCTCTATGCCATGCTGGCGGTCAGCGATACCGGGGCCGGGATGGATAAGGAGACTCTGTCGCATCTCTTCGAGCCTTTTTTTACCACCAAGGAGCAGGGCAAGGGGACGGGCTTGGGGCTTTCGACGGTTTACGGCATCGTCAAGCAGAGCAAGGGCTATATTTTGGTTTATTCCGAGCCCGGGCAGGGCTCAACCTTCAAAATTTACCTGCCTTGCGTCGCCCAGCCCGTCCTTTGGGAAGCCGCCATAGCTGACATCCCGGCCCTCCTGGGACGGGGATCGGAGACTATACTTCTGGTGGAAGACGACCCTGTCGTCTTCAGGCCGACGCTGCGCAGTTTGAGGCAGAGCGGCTACAAGGTGCTGGGATCATGCAACGGCGAGGAGGCGGTCGAGATTTGCCGGCGCACCGCGGAAAAAATCGACTTGGTCATCACGGATATGGTGATGCCCCGGATCAGCGGGAGGGAGTTGGTCGGGCGCTTGACGGCGCTGCGGCCCGGGCTGAAGGTGCTTTATATATCAGGCTACACCGATGAAGCCATTTTTAAGAACGGGACGCTGGAATCCGGCATGCAGTTTCTGCAGAAGCCTTTCACGCCGGCGGCCTTGGCGCGCAAAGTGCGCGAAGTACTGGGGTAAGATTTAATAGACCTCGACGCGCAAGCGCTGTTCGGCTTTAAGTTTGGCCACGAAGGAGCCCTGCGTCCCCATCTCGGCGCCGATTTTGTCCAAAATAGGGAAAATGCCGGCTTCCATGCCCTTGAGTCCGCACATATAAACGACGCTGTCGGGCTCGGATAGAAGCTCTTTAAGCTGCCGGCGGCGCTCAAAAATGCGAACCTGGACGTACATGCGGTCGTTTCGGGTCGGGACTTCCTGCGGTATTGGGTTTTTTTGCTCGCGGCTGATGGCGGTGACATAGGTAAAATTAGGATGCTTTTTGGCCCAGGCGACAAACTCATCGTCGTAAAGGGTGCAGTCTCCGTGCTGTACGCCCAAGATGAGCCAGACCTTGCCCACATAGCCGGCGTCGAAGAGGTCCCGGAGCATGCCCCGGTAGGGCGCGATTCCCGTTCCGGTGGCGACAAAAATGAGGCTCCTCTTTTTGAAGTCCTCCGGAAGAAGGAAGTGCTTTCCAGTCGGGCCCGTGATCTTTACCTTTTGGCCCGGCTTCAAATCGCACAGGTAGTTGCTGGCCACTCCTGGGATCTCCTTTTCCCCAGTTTCCGGGTTTTCCCAAAAATGGCGCACCACGCACAGGGAGACGGTTTGATTGTCTCTGTGGTCGCCACCGGTCGCGGAGGCGACCGAGTAGAGCCTGGGTTGATGGGGTTTGCCGTTCTTGGAGTTGGTTCCGGGGGTCAGAATGCCGATGCTCTGGCCCGGCAGGTAAGGCATGCTTTCTTTGTAGCGGAAGACGATATGGCGCACGTCGTTGTTTTTGCCGCGCGTTTCAGCCGTCAGGCGGCGATTCTCGACGACGTCGCCCAGCATGGGGTTTGAAATCCTAAAGAGGTTGATGGGGATGGTTTGGAGCATATAAGTCTCCTTAGAAGAGAAAGTGCGCAAGTGGTAAAGTGGTAGAGCGGTAGTGTTTAAGTGGTAAAGTGGTA
>JACQRQ010000074.1 GCA_016206405.1 Elusimicrobiota bacterium
CTCAAGGACATCGTGGCGGCCGGAGAGGACGGCGCCGTTTACAACTTCCAGAGCTACGGCGACAATCTCGGCAACCGGACCTCGGTGCCGGCCAGCGTGGCGGCCCCCTCCGTTCTGGTCGAGGAAATGGAGCTTAAAAAGACCGAACAGAAGCCCGACAAGCCGCCGTACCTGACCAACGCCTATTTCGGAAATTAAGCCGGGCCGGACGGGCGGCCGCTCCCGGAGCGACCCGCATGAACACAAACTCAAAGAAAAACCGGATCAGGATTTTGCGCGAAGGCATCGACCGCATCGACCGGGGCTTCGTCGGCCTGCTTGAAAAACGCCTGCGCCTGGCAGCCCGCATCGGCGCGCTCAAAAACCGGAGCGGCGCCGAGGTCCACGCCCCGGACCGCGAGCAGCAGATTTACTCCCAACTGGCCAAATACAGATCCAAACTCCTCATGCCCGAGGACTTGAAAAACGTCTTCAGGGAAATCATTCACCTCTGCCGCTCCACGCAGAAGAAATTTTCGGTCGCCTACCTGGGCCCGGAGGCCACTTTCACGCATCAGGTCGCCGCGCGCAGCTTCGGGCCGGCCGCCAATTACACGCCGTGCCGCACCATCGCCGACGTTTTCAAGGCGGTTGAAAAAGACACCGCCGACTACGGCGTGGCGCCGCTTGAAAACTCCCTGGAGGGGGTCGTCCACGAGACGGTGGACACCTTCACCCTTTCCGAGGCGCAAATCGTCGCCGAGCACATCCAGGAGATATCCCATCACCTGCTGTCCACCTCCGGCGACCTCAAGAAAATACAGGCCGTATACTCTCATCCACAAGCGCTGGCGCAGTGCCGCCGCTGGCTGGAAAAAAATCTCCCGGGTGTGCCCACCTACCCGTCGGCCTCCACCGCCGACGCCGCCGTGCAGGCCGCGGTGGACGCCAAAGCCGCCGCGATCGCATCGCTCTTCGCCAAGGAGCTCTACCACCTCGAAGTTGCCGCCTCGCGCATTGAAGATTTCTCCAAGAACCTCACCCGCTTCGTCGTTTTGGGCAAGAAGGCGCCACCCAAGACCCGCGCCGACAAGACTTCGCTTCTGTTTATCATCAAGGACAGGCCCGGCGCCCTCTACGACGTTCTGGAAGGCTTCAAGCAAAACAACATCAACCTGACCAAAATCGAGTCTCGGCCGAGCAAGACCAAGCCTTGGGAATACATCTTCTTTATGGAATTTCTCGGGCACGTGACGGACGCGCCCATCAAGCGGGCGATCGCTCGGCTAACCCAAATGTGCACCCATATAAAGATTTTGGGAAGCTATCCGAAGGCCTGAATTTAGGATACATCCACAGTGGTAGAGTGGTATAGTGATAGAGTGATAAAGTGGGGGAGGGGGAAAGTGGTGCAGTGGTAGAGTGATAATGATGGGGTGGAGAAGTGATGGAGCGGCGAAGGGGAACCGGACGAGTGAACAAACAATCATGTGCAGAAAGTTCAGCAGCAGCCTACACACCCGTTTTTCTATGTCTCCAGTCGTTCACTCTACCACTTTACCACTCTACCACTCTGTCAATTGCCACTCTATCACTCTACCACTTTACCACTGACTTTGAAGCCGTACCCTAAATAACCATGATTCTCACTTTAAAAAGCGGAGTCAGCAAAAAAGGCATCGACGACGTCGTCCGCCAGATCAAGAAATTAAAGCTCAAGGCGCATCTGTCCCAAGGGACCGAGAAGGTCATCATCGGCGTCATCGGCCCCAACGCCGCCATCCACCGCGAAATCTTCGAAGGCCTGGAAGCGATCGAGGCCATCACGGCCATCTCCAAGCCCTACAAGCTCGTCAGCCGGGAATTCAAGAAAAGCGACACCATTTTCAACGTGCGCGGCGTAAAGATCGGCGGGCCCGCGATTACGCTGATCGCCGGCCCGTGCTCGGTGGACAAAAAGGAAAGCCTATTTGAAATCGCCAACGCCGTCAAGCAGGCCGGCGCCCAAATCCTGCGGGGGGGGGCTTTCAAGCCCAGGACCAGCCCGTATCAATTCCAGGGGCACGGCTACAAAGCCCTGCGCTGGCTCCAGCAGACGCGCCAGATGACGCGCCTTCCCATCATTACCGAAGTCATGGATCCCCGGCATGTGAGCACGGTGGCGCGCTACGCCGACATCCTGCAGATCGGAGCGCGCAACGCCCAAAATTTCTTTTTGCTCAAGGAAGTCGGCAAAGCCAAGAAGCCGGTGATGCTCAAGCGCGGCATGGCGATGACCATCGAGGAGTGGCTTTTGGCCGCCGAATACATCGCCGCCCACGGCAACCATGAGATCATCATGTGCGAGCGCGGCATCCGCACGTATGAGACCGCGACGCGCTTCACCCTGGACTTGAACGCCGTGCCCCTTTTAAAGCAGCTCACGCATTTGCCCGTCTTCGTGGACCCCTCCCATGGCGTCGGCGTCCGCGAGCTCATCCCGGCCATGGCGCGCGCCGCCGTCGCGGCGGGGGCCGACGGCCTCATCGTCGAGGTCCACCGCAGCCCCACCGAGGCCCTTTCCGACGGCCATCAGGCCCTTTTGCCGGCCCAATTCGCTCAAATGGTCGGCGAGCTCAGAAAGGTGGCCGCCGCCCTCGGCCGCACCCTGTAAGAAAATCGAACAGTCCCGAAGCAGTCAGGCGCATCTCAGCCGTTTAGCATGCCCCTTGACGGCAAACCCAGTGCATGATATACCTTAGGAGCCACCTAAGGGTATACCATGACCAGGTCCATTTCACTTAAGATCGATGCCAGGAAGTTGCGCGAATAAATCAATGGAATGCAGTTGAGGACATTTTTCAGAGGAATCGGATTGCAAAACCTGCCCCCACTCCGCCGGCGCTTCGCCCTGACCGCGGCCGCCTGCGCTTTTCTCGCGTTCCTGCCGGCCCTGGGCGGCGGCTTTCTCAATTTCGACGATGACAAAAATCTCATCGAGAACGCCGATTTTAAGAAGGGTTTTTCCGAACCCTCTTGGATGTTCAAGCCCGACCCTTTCGGATTGACCATCCCTCTCACCTGGGCCAGCCTCTCGCTGGATAGGCTGCTTTGGGGCCAGCGGCCTTTCGGGTACCACCTGCAAAATCTGCTTTGGCACACCCTCGCGACGGCGCTGCTCTATTTCCTGGCCCTTGCTCTCATTCGCGGCCGCGAGGAGGAGGGGCCGCCCGAGCGCTTGGGAGCGCTCGCCGCGGCTCTATTTTTCGGCCTGCATCCCCTGCGCGTGGAATCGGTCGCCTGGATCACCGAGAGGCGCGACTCTCTCTCCCTGACCTTTCTGCTGCTTTCCACCCTGGCCTACCTGCGCCACGGCGCGGGGACCCCGCGCGCCTACACCGCGAGCCTTTGCGCCTATGCCCTCTCCCTCGCCGCCAAGCCCATCGGCATGGGGCAGCCTTTCCTGTTGCTCGCCTTGGATCGCTATTTCCTGAAACGCAAGGCTTACAAGGAAAAGCTTCCCTTTCTGCTTCTCTCCATTCTGACTGGGGCTCTCGTTTATCAAGGCATCCGCGGAGCCGAAAAGACGGCGATTTTAGAGCCCTTTAACCCGCTTCAACACGCGTCCTATTGCGCGTATGGGCTGGTCTATTACTTGCGCAAAACTCTGGTCCCTAGTGCTCTTTCCCCGCTGCACCCCAATCCCCCGCATTTGAACCCTCTTGAGCCTCACTTCCTGGCGAGCGGCGCGGCCGCCGCTCTGCTTCTCGCCGTTTTTTGGAAATGGCGCCGCCATCGAGGCGTTTGGACGGCGGGACTTCAGTACCTCCTGGGAGTCGCCCCGGTGCTTGGGATTGCGCGCAACGGGCCCCAATTGGTGGCCGATCGTTATAGCTACCTCTCCTGCCTAGGCTGGGCTGTCCTGGCCGGCGCCGCGCTTTCCTCGGTCCTGCGCCGAGTTCCCGAAAGCGCTCGCCCCGCCCTGCTCAAGAGCGCTCGCGTCGGTTTGTGCGCGCTGGCCTTGGGCTTCATTTTCTTGAGCTGGGATTATTGCGGCGTCTGGAAGGATTCCCGAAGCCTCTGGTCCCACGTTCTGAGCCTTCATCCCGACTCGCACATGGCCCACAACAATTTGGGCGTCGTCGATATGAAGGACTCGCGCCTCAAGGAGGCCGAAAGGCATTTTAGAGCCGCCCTGAGCGCTCAAGCGGCCGACTGGACCGCCGCGAGCAATCTGGGCAGCGCTCTACTGCTTCAAGGGCGCGCCGCCGAGGCGCTTGAGCCTTACCGGACGGCGTTGGCCTTGAAGCCCGGCCATGCGCAAACGCGCAGCAATTTCGGCGCCGCCCTGCTGCAAATGGGGGACATGGAGGGGGCTGTGCGGGAATTCTCGGAGGCTCTTCGATTGAAACCGGACTGGGTCACGGCGCAAAAAAATCTGGAAAGCGCACGCGAACTGCGCAAGAAGGGGGGCGCCGTGCGCCTGGGCCTATGAAGGAGACGGGGGCAAGCGCCACCCCTTTTCAAACCACACCCGCCGCGCAGGGCATGCTGCCGTTAGGCCAAGTTTCGGTAGGACTTCTGAGAGCGGCGCGCGACTTTCACCATCAGAACAGTCTTTTGCTCGTCCAGAATGGGCCGGAAGAGGTCATCAGAAGGGGGCACTCATTAGCCCGAAAACCGCAGTTGCGCGCCGTTTGACGCCTGAGATGCCTGCACCGAACTATGCAACTGCGGTTGCGCCTGCGGCGCCGGACAACCCCGTCGCTGTTTTACAGCGACGGCCCTGCGGCCGAATTCCCAACTGGGGAATTCGGGTTAGAAGGCCCCATGTCAATAGGTAAAAGAAATCCGGCCAATTCGCGCAGGTGGTCGGCGAGCTCAGAAAGGTGGCCGCCGCTCTCGGCCGCACCCTGTAAGAAAATCGAACCGTCCCGAAACGGCAAGGCGAATCCCCGGCCATTTGCCAAGACCCATCTCAGGGCATGCCCTTGCATGGCCAATTGCGCGGCTTGATCTCTTACCGAATGGGAAGTTACCGGATTCTGTATGAAGTCCATCACCGGCGACTCCTGGTGGTGGTCATCGATTTGGGTCATCGGCGCGACATTTACAAATGACGCGGCGACGCCTCACGAAGCGACAGAGGAATAGGAACAACGACCGGCAATAATCGCTTTAAAATCAGGAAACATGAAAGCGACGAA
>JACQRQ010000075.1 GCA_016206405.1 Elusimicrobiota bacterium
CATCGCGCACGTCGACCACGGCAAGACCACGCTGGTTGACGCCATGCTCCGCCAGACGGGGGGCTTGATGAGCAAAGAACAGCGGGCGCAAGACTGCCTGATGGACTCCAACGAGATCGAGCGGGAGCGGGGCATCACCATCCTGGCCAAAAACACCTCCGTGCCCTACGGCAAACACAGAATCAATATCGTCGACACTCCCGGCCATGCCGACTTCGGAAGCGAAGTGGAGCGCATTTTAAGGACGGTGGACGGGGCGCTGCTTTTGGTGGATGTGGCCGAAGGGCCCATGCCGCAGACCAAGTACGTGCTCCGCAAGGCGCTCGAGCGGGGCTTGGCCCCCATCGTGGTCTTAAACAAAATGGACCGTCCCAACGCCGATCCCCACAAAGCCCTGGACGCCACCTTTGATTTATTCGGCGAGTTGGGCGCCACCGATGAGCAGCTCGATTTTCCCGTCATCTACGCGGCCGGCCGGGCCGGCTGGGCGAGCTCCGATCCCCAGCATAGCTCCAAGGATTTAAAGCCGCTTTTTGACACGATCCTCAAGCACGTTCCCGGTCCCGAGTCCGATCCGGACCAGCCGCTGCAGATGCTGGTCACGATGCTCGATTACTCCAACTTTCTGGGCCAAATCGCCATCGGCCGCATCGTCGCCGGTGAAATTATCACCGGCGCGTGGGCGACTTTGATCCGCCCCGGCGGATCCTCGATGAAGGCCAAAGTCACGCGGCTTTTGTCCCATGTCGGCTTGGAACTGCGCGAAATCGAAAAGGCCCGCGCCGGCGACATCGTCGCCGTCGCCGGTTTCGCGGAGGTGGAGGTCGGCAGCACGATCGCCGCGGCGGACAATCCGACGGCCCTGCCTTCGATCCACATCGACGCGCCCACCCTATCCATCGAGTTTCAGGCCAACGACAGTCCCTTCGCCGGCAAGGAGGGCTCGTTTTTGACCGCACGGCATATCAAAGAAAGGCTGCAGCGGGAGGCCCAGACCAACGTGGGGATGCGCATGGAAGATCTGGGTCAAAGCGTCTTTAAAGTCTCCGGCCGAGGGGAGCTCCATCTCTCTTTTTTAATCGAATCGATGCGGCGGGAGGGCTTTGAGCTGGCCGTCTCCCGGCCGCAAGTCATCTATCGGGAAGAAAACGGCGTTCGTCTGGAGCCGGCGGAGCTGCTGGTTTTGGATTTAGAAACCGCGCATCAAGGCAGCGTCATGCAGAATCTGGGAGAGCGCGGCGCCCGGATGAAAAACATGGTGCCGGAAGGTCTCAAGCGGCTGAGGCTGGAATACGTGATCGCCTCGCGGGCCCTGATGGGATTTAAGCAGCAATATATGACCCTCACGCGCGGCACCGGAATGATGCACCACAGCTTCCACGACTATGTGCCCGTCTCCGGCGAAACGGCCAAAAAGCGAAACGGCGCCCTGATCGCTCTGGAAGGCGGCCTCACCACCGGCTACGCCCTCAATAATCTGCAGGAGCGCGGCATCCTGTTTCTGGAACCCGGCATTCCGGTCTATGCCGGCATGGTGATCGGCGAGCACAGCCGGGAAAACGACATCACCGTAAATCCCTGCAAGCAAAAACACCTGAGCAACATGCGCAGCAAAGCCGCCGACGAGGCGATCCAGCTCACCCCCTCCACCGTCTTGAGCCTGGAGCAAGCCATCGAATTCATCCAAGAAGACGAGCTGCTGGAGGTCACGCCCGAAAACCTGCGCGTGCGCAAAAGAATTTTAGACCACGCCCAAAGAAAGAGAGCTGAGAAAACGGCATGATCCCGGTGACGGCGCGCCCTCCCTCCTCCCCCACCGGCCACCGCCGAAGGCTCCGGCAAAGATTCACGCAGGCCGGGCTCGCCGGCTTCCAGGACTACGAGATTTTGGAGCTCCTCTTGACTTTCAGCGTGCCGCGCAAGGACACCAAGGCGGCGGCCAAGGACCTGCTCAAGCGCCATAAGGGCCTAGCCAAAGTCCTGGACGCCGACGAAAGCGAGCTTCTTCAAACGGCCGGCATCGGCCCGCGCTCGGCGCTGCTGCTCGCGCTGGTCAAGCAAGCTTGCGCCGCTTACTTAAGAAGCCGCCTCCATCGCCGCGACATCGTCGAAAGCCCGCAGGCGGCCATCGACTATTGCCGGATGGCTCTGGCCGGAAAAACGCACGAGGTGATCCTGGCGCTCTTCGTCGACACCCGCAACCGCCTCATCGCCGATAAAATTCTTTTCGAGGGAACCCTGGACCAATCCGCGGTCTATCCCCGGCGCATCCTCGAGGAAGCCCTGAGCCTCCACGCCTCCGGTTTTCTGCTGGTCCACAACCACCCCAGCGGAAACCCCTCGCCCTCTCCCGAAGACGGCCGCCTGACCCAAAGCCTCGTGGAAGCGGCCCAAACCTTGGATATCCGGTTTTTGGACCACCTTATCGTCGGCCGCGGCGGCTATCACAGCTTCCTGGAAGCGGGTTTCTTCGGAAAAAAATAATCCGCACGCCGCCCTCGCCGGGTCCGCTTCCCGCCGAATCCTGGCCAGGACGCCGCCGAACCCTCCGTTTGGCTCATGCGCAGACAACATCATAAAGGGTGTCGCGGCACAACCCATGACCGTATATCTATGGGGAGATTGAATTTGTCCGCACCACGGCGTCCGGCGGCTTGATCCGGATCGGGATTTTGCATAGGACTTTTCGCGGTACCGGGCTGGGCCCAAAGGCCCATGCCAAATTCCTCCCGCGGGTTAAACTTAAAGTGGAGGCGTGGGAGTCCCGCTATAAGGACTTTAATATGAGCCGCATTCCGGCATATTGGTCAATCTTTGTTCTCTTGGCGGCTTCTTCGGGCCTGCAGCCCTGCCAGGCCTGGGGCGAAGCGATCCGCCCGAGGCAGTCGGCGCGCCTCCCCGCCAAGCGGTTTTTGGGAAAAGTTTTTTCTTCCAAAAATCGCGCCGACTTTTCGCCGAATTTCAAGCCAGGCTTTTTCGGTCCCCAAAAGAGTTGGCGCAATGAGACGCTTCGCCTTCCCAAACCCCTTGATTCCAGCAGCCGGGACCGGGAGACGCCGGATGCCGTCGCCGAGCAGGCGGCGGCGCGCGCATTGCTTTCTCTGATAGCCGCGCCGGTCCCGGCGCGGCTAGATGAGGTTCCCGGCGCTCAGGAGCGCACGCGGAAGCTCGTGGATGACGATAAAAAACTGTGCGCCCGGGACTTGGCGCGCCTGTTCGATGGCGCGCTCCAGGATGCCTCCCACGGCGTCGCGGATGTCGCCGTCAACGCGCCGGCGCAAACTCCGGCCGCAGGCGCTCCGGCGCGCGCGGAAGGCTCCCTCATCAACGGCCGGGCCGCCGCCGGCAACATCCTGGCCGCGATCGAACAAAACCGCACGCCGGTTCGCGTCGCCATAAATCGCAACGAGCACTTTATCCTGGCGGCGGCCATGTTCGTCGGGACGTCCTTCGACTCTTATGCGACCAAGGCCGGCGGCGAGATCGTATGGAGCCCCGCAAGCTCAAAGTCGAAGGCCCTTTACGATTGGCTGCTTATCCAACCCGACCGCTCGGTGACCCCGGAGAGTCTGTTCTTGAAATCCCTGGAGATCGCGGAAGGCGGAGTTTGGGAGGCCCTGGCAAGCGGATGGAACGTGCTGACCATCGGCAGGCTCGCGGGCGGGCGCGAGAGAAACTACCTCAAAAAAACGAGAAAGCTGGCCGATATCCGGGGCGATCAAGCCCTGCTTCCTATTATCCACAATTTAAACGATCCTCGTTACCGGTGGACGTCCAAGGCCGACAACTTCAGCGCTTGGTACCACTTTTGGGGAACCATGCTTTACGCCTTTTTCAGGGATTCAACCTTCGTCGCCGTGCCTTTGCGGGGCAGTTGGATGGTGGCGGGCATGATTGTCATCGAAGAGTCGGTCGGCGCCGTCCAGAATATTATGCTGGGCCAATGGCGGGCGCTCCTGGATTGGCCCAAACGCGCTTGGATCGATATGCAGGGCGCCGAGGCCGGCAGCCGGATCGCCGCCGGGCTCAAGGCGCGAAGCCCCTCTTGGAGGAAAAGCGAGACTTCGCGGGTCATCGGCGTCCTTGCGCCATTGACGGCCGCCGTCGCCGCATCGCTCATGGGAGCGCCGGCGGCCGGCATCCTCCTTGCCGCCGTGTCGGCCGGCGGCGCTTATCTCTTTGTCCGGACGGGATTTCAATCTCGAGTAAAAAAACCGCAAATGTAGCGTGAGGCGGGCCGTCTGCATCGCGCCCGCTGCGGCGGACGGACGGCCCCTTAATTTCGCGATTTTGACTTGGGGGGTAAATAGAAGTACAATGCTCGACGCGGGAAAATCTATGTCCGACGGTAAAAAACTGGTTTTGGCGGTAGATGACGACGAGGACATCTGCGATTACTACCAGCAAAGCCTGACCCAGATGGGATACCGGGTCGTCACGGCGTCTTCCGGCCGGGAGGCCAAAAACTTGCTGGCCAAAGAGCTTCCCGACGTCATTTTAATGGATATCATGATCCCGGACATCGACGGAATCTCTCTCACCCGTGAAATCCACTCGGCCGTGGCGACGGCGGGGATCCCCATTCTGGCCGTGAGCGCCTTGACCGACGCGGCCACGCTCAACGACGCCCTGCTTTTCGGCGCCATGGACTATATCGCCAAACCGGTGGACGCCGAGACTTTAAAGATCAAAATCTCAGGCGCTATCGCCCTCGCGGAGAAGCGCCGCAACCGAGCCACAACCTGAGAAAAAAACGGTCGGTGATCGAAAAGGATCCGATGAAACCGGCGGATAGCGCGACATTTGCATACTCCCGGGTAGCGGCAGGAGCAGACCTCCCGCCCTCCGCCCCGCACGTGATTGATATCGCGCTGCTCGACCTCTACTTCGAGTACCCGAACCTGGGACACGACTCGCTGATCCACATCCTTGCGGAGGTCGAGCGCGAGCTCCGTCCGCTGCTCAAGCAGACCGGCTTGTCGCTGCGGGTGATCTCGTTTGAGGTGCGCAAGCGGGGCATGCTCCCGGAGCCCCCCGGTGGACGCTTTGGGATATACATCGGCACCGGCGGCCCCGGCCACATCGACCCCCGCCAAAACGACGGAAAGGCGCCCTGGTGTCAGGAGGTTCAGGAGGACGGCGCGTGGGAGCCGCCGGCGCAGCGGCTTTTCGCGGCCATCCTC
Organism: Elusimicrobiota bacterium; assembly: GCA_016206405.1. Classification (GTDB taxonomy): domain Bacteria; phylum Elusimicrobiota; class Elusimicrobia; order O2-12-FULL-59-9; family O2-12-FULL-59-9; genus O2-12-FULL-59-9. The sequence continues at coordinate 5,184 of JACQRQ010000075.1, forward strand.
GCCGACCCGGAGGCGGCGATGATCGGCATCTGCCATTCCTTCGGCGTCCTATGCAACTGGCTCAAGGTGGCGCGACCGACGCTGCGCGGGCCTGACAAGGGAGGCAAGTCGACGGGCATCCAGCAAAACCACCTCACCGACGAGGGCTGCAAGCATCCCTGGTTCGTCAGGTTCCTCGGGGAGCTCACCGATGGGCGCCGGTGCAGCGTCACGGACAGCCGGCTCTTCGACCTCATCCCAGACGGGACGCCGCTGCTGCCCGGCATGACCGTCATCGCCAACGAGGTCACGCCCAATGGGGCGCGCGGCGACGCGCTGACCATGCTCGAGCTGGCTCGCGACGGAAGCGGGGTGATGCCGCGTTTTTTCGCCGTCAACCACCACCCGGAGGTCTTTGACGTCGCATTGCAGCGCCAGTTGGTCGAGGAGCGCGTCGCCGAGGGCCACGTCACCGGCGATTGGCGCGAGGAGCGCAGGCGCAACATCAACCACCTCGATGACCCGGCGGTCAACCACCGGATTAGGCTCACCAGCCGGATGACGCTCGTCGATCCGCTTCGCTTCCACATCTTCCGCCAGGTCCGCCGCCGCGCGGAGTCGCTCGGCAAGAGCTTTCCCCTCCACGAGGACCAGGTGCTGACATCGCCGAGGCTGGGATAAAGCCGGTTCCGCGTTGCCCGGGAACCGCGCTGTCTTGAGCGCCGGCGCGCTCAACGGCTGCTCAAAATCTCTTCGACGCTGCGGTAGCCGCACTCGCGCTGCGAGCCGTACTCGTGAAAGACCGGCGCCTCGGGGCGCTTGATCCACGCCTCCCAGCCGCCGCCCTGGTAAAAGACCCGCAGCAACACGTCGCCGCCGTTGAAGTTCCACTCCCGGCCGTCGGCGTAGCGGTGCTCGACGTTGATGCCCTGACGGGTCTTGATGTGGAACCCATCCCCAGGCTTGTCCCAGGAGCTGTCCGTCACGAATTGGATAAGCTGCCAGTAGTTGTCGCGTCCGCTGAAGCCGCGGCTCACCGCGATCCCCGCGTCGTTGGGCAGCCCGAAGATCAAGCAGTCGGGATGCTTGCGCGCCAAGTACTGCAGGTGTCCGCGGGCGGCGGGTTCGTGATGGAGCGTCACCACGACCTTGGCGATCATGCCGAAGACCGGCGTCTCGACGCCGTCGCAGCTGTGCTCGCAGAGCTGCGCCGCCCCGGCCGAGAACCCCGCCGTGAGCAGGCCGTCCGCCTGGCGCGCGCGCAGCGTCTCCACGAAGGCATCGGGATTGCCGAAGTGCCGTCCGCCGATGGCGCGGTAGCGCTCCATCCCGATAGCGGTGCTGCCGCCGCCCAAGATGGCGACCTGCGAGGTCCGCAGCCAATCGAAAAACGCCTCGACATCCTCGCGCCGCAGATTGTCCTCGTAGAGAAAGGTGCGCGGCAAAAGGCCGTATTCGCGGAACCGGTCGAAGTACCAGGAGAAAGTGCCCCAACTGTACTCCTGGTCCGCGCGCGCTCCCGACGAAAACGGCAGATAAAGGATAGTCTTGTTGTGCCCGCTCTCCAGGGCGCGCTGGACGAGCCAGTCGCGGTGGATGTGCTCGCAGCGATCGTGGGAGCTATAGACGAATTCCGTGGGTGTCATCGATTAAACCTCGCTTTCTCAGATTCCTGCCAAGCAATAGATCGGCGCCATGCCGACGCCGCCGTCGTCCCTCTCGGAGATGCCGAGCTCGCGCCGGACCGCCATGATGGCGCCGATGTTGGAATACCAGCCGCGCCCGTTGGGATCGTTCTTGACCTTGCGCTCAGGGTCGCGGCTCTGGAAGCAAGAGCGCGAGAGCGCGGCGATCACCCGTGCCCGGTGCGGCTGGTGCGCGACGGCCGGACTGCCGGCCTGCATCACCAGACGGGCCTCCGAGCAGACGCCCGCCTGCGCGTCGGCGTCTTGGAGCTCGGGAATGATGTTGGGCATGATGGGGGTGGCCCAAATGGATTCCTGGGCCAGCATCGGTTCGGCCGCCAAAGCCTTCTCGAGCTGCTGCAGGGTCGGGCTCACCACCACGCCCTTGGCGCTCATGCCGCGAAGCGGCTTGATGGCGAGGCGCCTGAGCAGCGCAGGTTCCTTCCGGTAGCTATCGAGGTGGGCGGCAGTGATGAGCTCGGTCTTGGCCGCGGCGCTCACATCGCCGAGCAGGCTCATCTCGGTGAGCGAGCTCTTGTCGATGAGGTAAAATCCGCAAAGGTGCTTGCTCATATCCGCGAAGAGGCGGGGCAGCGCGAAGATCTGCCGCAAGTGTTCTATGGCCGCGGTGTTCCCCTCCGCCTCGCGCTCTCGGATGAAGACCCCGAGGTCGAAGTCGACGATCCGGGAGATGACCTTTTTAATCTCACGTTCCTTGCCGGGCAGGGTGCAGTAGAGCCGGCCCTGGCGGAGCTCGGTGTGGCGCGGGTCAAGGATGAGCGGGCGCCGCTCCGGGTGCTTGCGGCACATGCTCTCAGACATGAAGACCAGGTTCTGGTAGGTCGCCTGCTTTTCCGGATTGATCTCCAGGAACATGATCTTGTCCGGTTCGCTTTCGAAGCCGTAGACCAGGGTAGCGGCGACCTGATCTTCGAGCTCATTGTCCGCGAGCGGCCGGCCGCTCGCGTCGGCGCTCCAGGTGAACTGGTGACCTTTGGTCAGGCCGGCGGCGCG
>JACQRQ010000076.1 GCA_016206405.1 Elusimicrobiota bacterium
GAACCGGCTTTTGGCCGCCGGGATGGACGAGCAGGTCTTCAACCGCCTCAGCACCGGCCTTTCCGGAGAGGTCCCGATTTCCGTGCTCTGTCCCAGCCTCCTTTTTCAGGAACTGGAGCTCCAAAAGTCCCCGCATAGCCCCGAGCGCCCCCCCATCTTGGAAAGTCCGCTAAACGAAGCGAAGTGATAGAACCGTGAAGTGGTACAGTGGCAAAGTAGGATGAACGCGGGTTCTTGTTCACTCTATCACTCTACCACTTTACCACTCTACCACTTGACCCCTGTGCCCAGAAGCGCAGGACGCTACCGAGGCTATTTTTGTAGAATGATGCCTATGGCGGCCAAAATCTTGGACGGCAAGCGCGTCGCGGAGGGGATTTTGAAGGGTCTCCGGGCCAGGACGGAGCGGCTGAAAAAATCGGGGATAGAACCGACCTTGGCGGCAATCGTGGTCGGCCGCAACGCCGCCACCTCGCTTTACGTGAAAAAGAAGATCGAAGCCTGCGAGATCGTCGGCACCCGCGCTCTGGAATTCCAACTCCCCTCCTCGACCACCCAGGAGGAACTCACCGAGCAGCTTCGCGCGCTCTCCAGAGACCCCCAAGTCCATGGAATACTGCTGCAGCTGCCGCTTCCGGCCAATCTCTCCGCCGAAAAAGCGTTAAGCGGAATCAGCCCGGTCAAGGACGTGGATGGGTTGACCACCTATAATTTGGGACGCTTTTATTCCTTGAAAAACCGCCAAGATATCGAATCCGCCGGGGTTCTGGTGCCTTGCACGGCCTTGGGCATTTTGCAATTGATCGCCAAAACCCAGTTGAGGCTTCCCGGCTGCCGCGCGGCGGTCATTGGAAGGTCCAGCATCGTGGGGATGCCCGTCGCCCATCTATTGACCTGCCACAACGCCACCGTCACGCTCTGCCATTCGAAGACGAAAGATCTGGATCAAATCTGCCGGCAGTCGGATTTGATCGTCTCCGCCATAGGAAAGCCGCGCTTTTTGAAGGCCGGGATGATTCGCAGGGGCGCGGTGGTCATCGACGTCGGCATTAATTATGGAAAAGGCGGGAAACTCTGCGGGGACGTGGACTTTAAGGAGGCGGCAAAAAAAGCGGGCTATTTGACGCCCGTGCCGGGCGGAGTGGGCCCCATGACCGTCGCCATGGTCATCTCCAACACCATTCTGGCCGCGGAGAGGCAAATTGCAAAAAATCCTAAGACTGTCGTCGCGGCGCCGGTTCAGTGAGGCGCCGGCTCATCGGAAGGCTTTTTCTTGTGGGACAGCATGATGAAAAACAGGAAAAGAGCCGCGACGGCCGCGCCCATCAGAATTCCGCCAAGAAGCCCAAAACCGGCGCCTTTGACGACGACTCCCGACACGAAGGAGGCCGCAATGGCTAAAGTTCCCTTCTCCAACGTCGACATATTTTCCTTCTTGGGTTTCTTCGGCTCTTTGCCGGGCTCCGAGGGTCTGCCGGAATCCGGAGTCTTTCCCTTCTCAGAAATCTGAAAGTTCGCATCCTTGTTGGTGAATTGGCCCTGCACCTGTGGGCGTTCGGCCCGCGGCTTGGACCCCTCGGCGACGGCCTTGTACTCGCCTTCGACTGAAGCGTCGAGTTGACTCTCAGCCGTCCCGGCCCACCCCCACTGCGCCAACAAGATGAGCGATGCGAAAATAATGAGCCCCTTTTTCATAAAATTTCCCCCAAAAAGCCGCGTTGCGGTTCCTGCTCTAATTATAGCACGTCTGTAAGATATCGCCAGGGGGCCAGTAATCAAGTGGTCGAGTGATCGATCGGCAGGCTCAAAAAGGCTCGACGAGCCTTTCCACTTCGGCGACTTCCAAGGCGGGTCCCCGCACCTCGCGGCCCAAAGTCACGTAGACGGCGGGAAAGCGGTTGGTGCGCATGCGGTGCGCCAAGAGAAAATCCCGGTCTTCAGGATCCACGAAGGCGAGCAGTTTTCTGGGCAAAAAGCTGCTCTGAAGCTTGGCGATGAAATCATGCGTTTTCGACATTTCTTTCCTGCCGACGACCTCGACTTCCAATCGCCCCCTTTGATACAGGTCTAAAATCCTCGCGTAAGGGGCGGCGTGGTGAACGGTCTCAAGCGCCCTAGGCAGGAGCCTTTTGAGAGCCAGCGCGAGCCAGCGCCGGTAATTGAAATTGCCCTTAAGATAATGCAGGCGCCACAGCGCCTCAAGAGCGACGGCGTTGGGCATCAGGGGCGAGAGCGGGGTCTTTAATTCCCCCAAGCTCGAATCCTCCACGGCGCAATCCAAAAAACCGGCCCCGTCTCGCACCCACAACGACTGCAGCGTGTTGTCGAGCAACTGGCCCGCGAAATCCCTGTAATCCGGATCGCCCAGGTATTGATGCGCCTCCGTGAAGGCTAGAACCGCCCAGGCCTGGTCTTGAAGCAGTCCTGAGAGTTCGGCCAGAGCGCCTTCCCTGCGCCAGTAATGGAACAAAAGCCCCGCGCGCCTATCGAGCATCCTCTCGCGGATGAACCTCAGCGTCCGCACGGCCATGCTCCGGTATTTTTCCTCATCCTCGGAGAACACCACCGAGGCTTTAAACAAAGCCATGGCGGCGGCGCAATTGGCGTCGGCGTAAGCCACCGTGTCCGCCGGCGGCGCCTTGCGCTTGTAACGCTCGCCGGGCGCAAGGCCGAAGTAATCGGCATCCGCAAGCTGGCACCCCCAAAAAACTCCCTCATGGGAATCCCACAGGAATTTTTCAAAATAAGCCAAAATCTTGAAGGCGCAGTCCCGCAAGAAAGGATCGCGCAAAAAACTGTAAGCGTCCAGATACAGACGGCAAAGGCGGGCGTTGTCGAAAAGAACTTTTTCGTATTGGGGGGCGCTCCAGTCCGGAGTCGTCGAATACCGGTAGAAACCCCCTTCGACCGGGTCAAATAAGCGGCTTTGCGCCATCCGGCTCAGGCTCAAAATCAGCATTTCCTGGGCCTGGCGATCCTTGAACTCGCGCGCGGCGTAAAGCAGAAGCTCCAAGGAGTCGACGTGGTGAAATTTCATGGACGGGCCGAAGCCCCCGTTCTTGGCGTCAAAATCTTCTTTGACTTTGCTCAAAATCCGCTGCGGCAACCGCTCGCTTGCGATGTCCAGGTCCGGATTGGCGGGCGGGGCATGATTATATCTGGCCTGCATTTGTCCGACCAGGGCGACGAGCTCCTGCGGGTCTCTTTGGAACGTGTCGCTGGCGCGGCTCAAAATTTCCGCAAACCCGTCCGGCGCCAAGTACGTGCATCCGGCGAAGGCCTCGCCCTTGGGAGTCAAGAGAACCACCGAAGGCCAGCCTCCCTGGTTGTAGCGGTTATTTAAGTCCGGCCGCTGATCGTTATCCACCCGCACCGGCAAAAACTTTTCCTCAATGATGGCGATAACCTTGCGGTCGCAATAGGTGGTCTTATCCATGAGCTGGCTCCATTGGCACCACCTCGCCGGAATATAAAGCAAAATAGGCCTATTTAGATCACGGGCCTTGCCGAACGCCGAAGATCCCCAATGCATCCACTGGATTTCATTCGCCATCATAACTCATTATCGGTTAATTCAAACATTTTTTCAAGGGCGCGGCGCGCCCGGACGGCGACGGAATCCTCGACGCGCACGATCTGATCCGGCTGCGGATCGGCCAGGGCGTCGTAGATGCGCCTGAGGTCGGTGGCTTTCATGTAGGGGCACAGGCGGCACATGGGAACAAATTGTTTGCGCGGAAAGCGGCTGCGCGCCAAATCTCCGAAGCCGCATTCGGTCACCAGCAGGTAGTGGGGCGCCTCCCGCTGCTCGATGAAACGCATCATGTCGCCCGTTCCCCCGATGAAATCCACCCGCCGCGCGAACGCGGGGCTGCACTCGGCATGCGCCAATATTTTCGCGCCGGGATAAAGCCGCCGGTAATAATCGACGTCGGCCTCCTTAAATCCCTCATGCACGACGCATTTGCCCTCCCACAAAATCATCTCTTTGCCGGCCTCCTTGCCGAGCTCTTGGGCGAGGTTTCTTCCCATCCATTCATCCGGAAGAAAAATCACCTGAGGATGTCCGCTGAAAATTTTTTTCAAGATGGAGGCGGCATTGGAGCTGGTGACGATGACGTCGCACTCGGCCTTCACCTCCGCGGCGGTGTTGATGTAGGCGACCACGGGCGCGGCCGGATGTTGCGCCCTGAGCCGGCGCACATCTTCCGCGCTGATGCTTTCCGCCAAAGAGCAGCCGGCTTCGGGAGCGGGAAGATAGACGGTTTTTCCGGAATTTAAAATCGCCGCGGTTTCGGCCATGAACCGGACGCCGCAAAAAACTATTTTTTCCGACGTCGCGCCGGCGCAAAGAAGGCTCAAGCGGTAGGAATCTCCGGTGAAATCGGCGACGCCGCGGATCACCTCCAAGCGCTGGTAAACGTGCGCCGCGATGACGGCGTTTTTCTCCCGTTTGAGCCGGTTGATGCGCCAAGTGAGGGCGGCGATTTTCTCAAGCGCCGGTTCGTCGTAGCCGGGCCCCGCCACTCCGTTTTCGGTCAGCCGGTCCACTTCCTCCCCGATTTCCGCCTGAGTCGGCTCTTTCATTCCACGCACCCCATCCCTCCCGCCCGCCGCCGGTTCCGCCTTCATACGCACAAGCTAAAAAAACGCTCCGCCAGAATTTGAGCTTCCTCCGCCGGAAAATCGACGCCTCCGATGTCGGCGCGCCCCGTGCCGGGTCCGTGGAAATCGGAACCGCCGGTCATCAACAGGCCCAGCGCCTGCGCCTGCGCCTTGAGGTTGGCCGTAAGCACCCGCGTATGGGAGCGGTAGAAAACCTCGAGGCCCTCAAGCCCCAAGGCTTTAAGTCCTTGAAGGTCCAAGCCGCCGCGCACGATGCCGGGATGCGCAAGGCAGGCCGCCCCTCCGGCCTCCACGATCGTCGCGATCGCCTCCGCGGGCGACGGCCCGAAGGACGCCACATAGCCCGGTTTGCCCAGCGTTAAATACCGGTCGAAGGCCTCCTGGCGCTCGCCGACGTAGCCCTTTTTTTTCAAGGCGTCGGCCACGTGAGGCCGGCCCCAGCTCTCCTTGGAAACGCCTTCGACGTCGGAGAGGCCCACCTCAAGGCCCACGTCCCTTAATTGCGATAATATCCTTTCCACGCGCGCCGCGCGGCGCCGGCGATAATCCTTCAGTTTTTCCTGAAGGACCCCGCTGTCGGCACGAATTCCGTAGCCCAGAATGTGTATCTGCTTGTCTGAATTGGTGTTGATCTCCACGCCCGGCAGCAGCCGGATGCCGAGACTGCGGGCCTGCCGGGCCCCGTCCGCCAGGCCCGAGGTGCTGTCATGGTCCGTGATCGAAAGCAGCTCGACGCCGCAGCGGCGCGCTCTTTCGACCACCTGGGCCGGGCCCAAGGTCCCGTCGGAATAATTGGAATGGGTGTGCAAATCAAAACTACGGGCGGTCCGCATAGGGTTGCCTGAAAACGCCGGGGTGGCCCTCCGGTTAGTGGGCGTGGAACGCGGTAAAGGGGTTGAGAGCCGGGGCCGGCTTCGCGGGCGCGTCCGTGGAAACGGAGTGATTTAAAATCTGGCTCAGAGTCACGCGGTCCAAAAAATCGCTCATGACGCGGGACAAGCCGGTCCAGACGGGACTTAAAAGGCACTCCGTCGACCCGTGGCCGCAGCTTTTTTCGCCCAAGGAGTACTTCCCGCACACTTCCTCGAACACGACCCCGTCCAAAGCCCGCAGGACTTCACCGACGGTGATATCCGGTGGCGGCTTGGCCAGCAGGTAGCCGCCCGTCGAGCCACGCACGCTTTTGACGATTCTCGCGCGCCTCAATTTGAGCAGGATTTGGTCCACGAAGCCTCTCGGCACGTTTTCCCTCGCGGACAGATGCTCGGCGGTGAGCGGATTCCTGTCGAAGGATTTCCCCAGGCACACCAGAAGCCTCATCCCGTATTCCGTGGAGCTGGTTATTTTCATGGTTAAAAAATGCCGAGCGCGTCCAACGTTTCCTCGGTCGCCATCGTTCTCGGATCCCATGTGGGATCAAAGGTTAAATTGACCTCGACGTCGCGGATGCCCGCCACCTTGGCCAATGCGCCGTGAATCTGCGCCAGCAGCATCGGGCCGTAAGGACAGGCGGGGGAAGTCAGCGTCATGAGCACCTTGACCTTGTCGCCGTTTTTCCCGGGACAAATCTCCACTCCGTAGAGAAGCCCCAAATCCAGAACCTTCAGATGGATCTCGGGATCCTCGATAGGCATGAGCGCGTCCCGTATTTCCGTGAATTGAACCATTTTCCCTTACTTCTCCTGATACTGGACTTCTTTTTTGCCTTCCTTATGCGACCGGACCCCCAAAAGCAAAGTGTTCCACGACAAAAGCGCGCATTTGATTCGGGCCGGGTATTTTTGAACCCCTTCCAGGGCCCTGGCCTCCTCGAGGACGTCGGGCAAATCCTCAAAAGAGCTTTCCCCGAGCATCGCCCTTTTAAAACCCTCCGCCAGCTTCGAGGCTTCCTCCAAGGTTTGTCCCTTGACGGCTTCCGACATCATGGCGGCCGAAGACTGGGAAATGACGCAGCCATGCCCGTCTATTTTGCAGTCCTCGACCACACCGCCTCTCAAAGAGACGGTCAAGACCACCTCGTCGCCGCAGAGCGGGTTGATTCCCTGGGACTCGATGTCCGGCGAAGCGACCCGGCCGCGGTGGCGGGTGCTGCGAAAATAATCCAGCAAAACCTCGCGGTAGAGGTCTTGTAATTCGGCGTCTCCTTCCATAAAATGCCCCCGGAAAGCGCCGCGGACTACGGCACTTTCACCTTGAAAAATTCCTTCACTTTGCGTATGGCGCGAAGCATGACATCGACTTCATCGACCGTGTTGTAGAAATAAAAACTGGCGCGCACCGTTCCGCTGGTTTTAAAACGCCGCATCAAAGGCTGGCAGCAATGGTGGCCGGCGCGCACCGCCACGCCCTCGGTGTCCAAAATCGTGCCGACGTCGTGCGCGTGGACGCCCTCCAGATTAAAAGACAGGATGCCCCCCCGCCGCTCCGGCCGGCTGGGGCCGTAGAGCCTCAACTCCTTTTCTTGCGACAAAGCGTCCATCGCGTAGCGCGTCAAGCCGCGCTCATGCCGGTCTATCGCCTCCCAACCCAGCCGGGACAAATACTCCAGGGCGGCGCCGAAGGCGACGATGCCGCCGATATGCGGCGTGCCGGCTTCAAATTTATAGGGAATCTCATTGTAGGTCGAATGCGACAAATGCACTTCGCGGATCATATCTCCGCCCCCCAAAAAAGGGTTCATGCCTTCCAAAAGCCGCTTTTTTCCATAAAGCACGCCCAGGCCGGTCGGCCCCAGCATTTTGTGAGCCGAAAAAACCAGGAAATCGCAGTCCCAAGCCGCCACATCCGTCCGCAAATGCGGCGTCCACTGGGCCGCGTCGACCAAAGTCAAGGCGCCCTGCTCGCGCGCCAGGCCGAGCAGCTCCTCGACGGGATTGATGGTCCCGAAGGCGTTGTTTGCCGCCGTGAAGGCGAAAAGCTTCGTCCTCGGCGTCAAAAGGGTCTTGAGAGCCTCCAAATCCAAGCATCCATCCTCAAGAATCGGCACGAATTTAAGCTGCGCGCTTTTTTCCTGGGCCAATATCTGCCAAGGCACGATATTGGAGTGGTGTTCCATGCCGGTCAAAAGGATCTCATCGCCGGCCTTCAGGAATTTGCGCCCCCAGGCGTAGGCGACCAAATTAATCGCCTCGGTGGCGTTGCGGGTGAAGATGATCTGTTCCGGGCCGGGAGCATGGAGGAAGCGCGCCGTCTGGGCGCGGACCGCCTCGCATTGATCGGTGGCTTCCTGGGAAAGCGCGTGAATGCCCCGGTGCACATTGGCGTTGGTCTGCGCATAGTATCGCTGCAGCGCCTCAAGCACCGCTTTCGGTTTTTGGCTTGTAGCCGCGTTGTCGAAATACACGAGGTTTTTGCCGCGGACTTTGCGGCCAAGAATCGGGAAATCCTCTCGAATCTTGTTCACGTCGAATTTCATCATGGCTCAAGCCTTGACCGCTTCGTCTTCCAACTCCACGAGCACGTCGCCGTCTTGGACCTTGGTTTTAAATACCCGGATGGCGACCACCGCCGGCATCCTGGTCGCCGCGCCGGAGCGAATGTCAAAACGGGCGCCGTGGCGCGGACATTCTATCTCTTGGCCGCAGAGCCGGCCCTCTCCCAGCGGCCCATCGTCATGGCTGCAAACGTCCTGAACGGCAAAATACTGGCCCCCCGAGTTGCAAAGGGCGATGCGTGTCCCCAAGGCTTCGAATATTTTCACTTTTCCGGCTTTCACCTGCGCGGAGGAAGCCAATTTAATCCAGCGCGACATAAGATTTTTCCCGGGCCGCCCTTCAGCCCTTTTCTTCCAAATCCCGCAGCCGGCCCTCGATGCGCTCGTAGACCATCTCCCGCAAGCCCTCGGGAAGGCGCTTGAAAACGGGCTCGGCGAACGCGAGAGCCAGAATCTGGACCGCGGACTTGGGATCCACCCCGCGGGCGGCCAGATAATAGAGCTCCTCTTCAGACACGGGGCCAGCGGTCGCCCCGTGCTTGCAATGCACGGCATCCGTTAAAATCTCCAAAATAGGGGTGGTGTCGGCTCGAGCTTGGGATGACAAAAGCAGATTATGATTCGACTGATAGGCCTCCGTCTGCGTCGCCTCCCGTTCGATGCGCACCATCCCCGTGTAAATAGAGCGCGCCTGTCCCTGCAAAGCGGTGCGATAGAGAAGGTCGCTGGTCGTGTGCTTTCCGAGATGATGCTGTTTGGTATTGAGGTCAAAATGCTGTTTTCCGCCGCCGAAAACCAGCCCAAAGATCTCGCTGCGCGCTCCTTGGCCGGAGAGGGAAACCTCCAAGTGACTTTTGTGGACGGCCGCGCCCAAGGCCACCGAAGAATGGCTTAGATGAGCGTCGCGCTCAAGACGGCAGCGTTCCAGGGAAAAATAGCCCGAGTCCGGCTCCAAATCTTCGCACACGCTCACGTCCAAACGGGCGCCCGGCTCCAGCAAAACGTCCGAGCAAACGACGGAGCGTCCGGCCTTTCCAAAGTGCTCCCGCACGAGGGTCGAGCGGCTTTCCGGCCCGGCCGCCACGATGAGACGGGGAAAGCTGTGGGTGGACGGGCCGGATTCTCCGAATCTGATCCCGATGGGGATCGGGACCTCCAGCCCGGGCGGAATATGCACGAAAACGCCCTGGCTCCAAAGGGCTTGGTTGAGCAGTTCGAGCTTGGCCAGGGGCCCGTCCGTTTTGGGCTCCAAGCAGGGCTCGATCCACCGGCCGTATTTTTGGAAAGCTTCCCGAAGGTCTTGGATCACCACGCCATGCCGGCGCAACTCGTCGAGCTTGGGGACCAAAGAGGAGAGAGCCGCCTCGTCCATCGGCCGTCCGGAGGCCGGGGCGGAGTCCGCCCGCCAAAAATTGAAATCATTCCGGCGCCACGTTTCGACTTCCTTGGCGGGCGCGGGCGTGGCGTCAAAGACCTGCTTGGATTTGGATCTTAACTGATCCAGGCGCTTCAAATCTAATGGAACTGCGGTGGCCATGCTTCGCCCCGGCCTCAGCCGACGGCCCCCTCCATCTCGAGCTGGATGAGCCGGTTGAGCTCCACGGCGTACTCCATGGGCAGCTCTTTGGTGAAAGCCTCAAAAAAACCGTTGACGATCAAAGTCGTCGCCTGGGACTCCGAAAGCCCGCGGCTCATCAAATAAAACATCTGATCCTCGCCGATCTTGGAGACCGTCGCTTCATGCTCGATGTTGACGCGGTCGCCTTCGATCTCCATGGTCGGATAGGTGTCGGATTGGGAGCGATCGTCCAGGATTAAGGCGTCGCAGCGGACATTGACCTTGACGTCATGGGCCTGCGGATAGACCTTGACCAAACCGCGATAACTGGCGCGTCCGCCGTCCTTGGAGATTGATTTCGAAACGATGGTTCCGGAGGTGTGGGGCGCGGCGAAAATAAGCTTGGCCCCCGCATCCTGGTGCTGCCC
>JACQRQ010000078.1 GCA_016206405.1 Elusimicrobiota bacterium
GCAGGTCTTTCTTGTTGAAGTCGATGCGCGCGACGCTGCCGCGAAAATCGTAGCGGTTGGCTATTTCCTTATTGGCCACCGCCACCGCATCCTCGACCGCCTGCGGATCCACCTTGCTAACGACGTCGAATGAAAAATCATCAGCCATGAAAGCACCTCCATTTGTCGCGCCCTGAGATTCTCAAAGACAGTGATAGAGTGGTCGAGTGATCAAGTGCTCCAGTGATCGAGTGAGAAGATGGCAACAAGCACAAAAGCACCCAAAGCCCGTCCCGTGCGTCTGGACTAAAAACTCATCGTCCTTTCCTTTCCCACCACCACCTGTCCCCTTGACCACTCGCCCACTTGATAACTTGATCACTTGCCTTTTCGCCCACCTGTCCCCACGCCCGCTTGAGCACTCGCCCACTCGATCACTCGATCACTCGAGCACTTGATAACTTGCCCCGCTTCTCCATCGGCATCTTAATGCCTTGTTGTCGGGCCACTTCTCTCGCGCGCTCGTAGCCGGCGTCCGCGTGGCGGACGACGCCGATGCCTGGATCGTTTTTCAACACGCGCTCAAGCCGGACGTCCATCTCCCGGCTGCCGTCGGCCACGATCACCTGCCCGGCATGCAGCGAGTAGCCCATGCCCACGCCGCCGCCATGATGAAAAGAGACCCAGGAGGCCCCGGAGGACGCCGCCAAAAGCGCGTTTAATACGGGCCAATCCGCCACGGCGTCCGAGCCGTCCCGCATCGCCTCCGTCTCCCGGTAGGGGCTGGCCACCGACCCGCAGTCCAAATGATCCCGGCCGATCACCACCGGCGCCGAAATCCTCCCCTCCCGGACCAGCCGGTTGAGCCCCAGCGCGAAACGGTCTCTTTCGCCGCAGCCCAGCCAGCAGATGCGGGCCGGAAGGCCTTGGAAGCGCACCTTTTCGGCGGCCAGGCGAATCCAGCGCTGGAGGGATTCGTTGTCCTCAAAAAGCTCCAGGGCCAAGCGGTCGGTCGCGGCGATATCGGCCGCCTCGCCCGACAACGCGGCCCAGCGGAACGGACCCCGTCCCTCGCAAAAAAGGGGCCGGATATAGGCCGGAACGAATCCGGGAAAATCGTAGGCGTTTTTGACCCCGTGGCGGTGGGCCATCGTGCGGATGTTGTTGCCGTAATCAAAAACCACGGCGCCTTTTTTCCGGAACTCCAGCATCGCCTCGACGTGAAGCGCGATGGAGTCCATGGCCTGCCGGACATAACCCTGGGGGTCTCTTTTTCGCAGCGCGGCGGCCTCCTCGACCGAAACCCCCTTCGGAATATAGCCGTTTAAAGGGTCGTGGGCCGAAGTTTGATCCGTCACCACATCCGCCTCAACGCCGCGGCGCAAGAGCTCGGGAAGAATCTCCGCGCAATTGCCGGCCAGGCCTACTGAAATCCCGCGCTTTTGTTTTTTGGCCTCAAGCACAATCTCGAGCGCCCGGTCGAGGGAGGTTTCCGCGCGGTCGAGATAGCCCGTTTTGAGCCTCTTTTCAATCCTCGCGGGGTCGGCCTCCACGCCCAGAAACGCCGCGCCGTTCATGACCGCGGCCAAAGGCTGCGCGCCGCCCATGCCGCCGAGGCCGCCGCTGACCAGGAGCTTGCCCGACAAGCCGCCGCCGAACTCCTTGCGGCCGCAGGCGGCGAACGTTTCATAGGTTCCCTGCAATATCCCTTGGGTCCCTATGTAAATCCAGCTTCCGGCCGTCATTTGGCCGTACATCATCAACCCCAATTTCTCGAGACGGTCGAACTCCTCCCATGTGGCCCAACGGCCCACCAAGTTGCTGTTGGCGATGAGCACGCGGGGAGAGTGGGGATGCGTCCGGAAAACGCCGACCGGCTTTCCCGACTGCATCAGAAGCGTCTCGTCGTTTTCCAAATCCCGGAGCGCGGCCACGGTGGCATGAAAGCACGGCCAATCGCGCACGGCCTTGCCGCGGCCTCCGTAGACGACAAGCTCGTCCGGGTTTTCGGCCACCTCCGCGTCGAGGTTGTTCATCAGCATGCGCAGGGCCGCTTCTTGATGCCAGCCTTTGCATGACATCTGCCTCCCGCGCGGAGCCCGTATGGACGGCGTCATGGCGCGAAAAAATTCTCCAAGACGGCTTTTTTGACCGTCTCGACGTCCGCGCTCAGGCTGTAGTCCCCCTCTTTTCTGGGCACAAGCCCGCGCAGCCGGCGCAAGCCCTCTGCGACGCCGCGCCCGGGTTTGATCGGCGCGTGAAATTCAACGCCCCTGGCCGCGGCCAACAGCTCCAGGGCCACGATGGTCGCCGCGTTTTGCGCCACCTGCTTGAACTTGAGCGCGGCCCACATGCCCATGCTCACAAAATCCTCCTTATGCCCGGAGGTGGGTATGCTGTCGGCCGAGGCGGGATGGGCCAAAGTTTTGTTTTCCGAGGCGAGCGCGGCGGCCGTCACTTGGGCCAGCATCCAGCCGGATTCCAGGCCGGGGTGGCGCGCCAGAAAGGGAGGCAATATGCCGGTGTGATCGCTGACGAGATGAAAAATCCGGCGCTCCGCGATGCCGCTTAAGACCGTCAGGGCGATGGCCGCCTGGTCGAAAGCCATCGACAGCGCCTGGCCGTGAAAATTGCCTCCGGAAACGACCTCGTCGCCGATGACGACGGGATTATCCGTGACGCTGTCCATCTCGGTTTCCACCGTCCGGCGGACAAAGCTGAGAGCGTCGTGCGCCGCGCCGTGAACCTGGGGGATGCAGCGCAGGCTATAGGCGTCCTGAACCCGGCGATCTCCCACCTCGTGGGACGCCCGGATGCCGCTGTCTTTCATCAAAATCTCGCAGGCGCGCGCGATCCGGACCTGGCCCGGATGTGGCTTGAGTTGGTTGAGCGCCGCGATGAAAGGCCGGTGGCTGCCTTTAAGCGCCTCGACGGACATCACGGCGGCCAAAGTGGCCGCATCCAGCACTCTGGCGGCGTCCAGCAAAGCCAGGCCGCCGACCGCTTGCATGGCCTGGGTGCCGTTGACCAGAGAAAGACCTTCCTTTATATCCAGTTCCAGGGGCTTGAGGCCGCAGGCCTTCAGCGCCCGGCCGGCCGGCATGAACCGGCCCCGCAGAGACACCCGGCCCTCGCCCAAAAGCACGGAAGCGGCATGGGCGAGAGGCGCCAGATCGCCGCTGGCCCCGACCGAGCCCCGGCTTGGAATGGCCGGAGCATAGCCGCGATTGAAAAGCGCGGCCATAGCCTCCACCAACTTGGGGCGGACGCCGGAATATCCCTTGGAAAGCTCGTTGGCCCTCAAGAACAGAACGGCCGCCGCCTCGGAGGCGTCCAGCAACGGCCCGGCGCCGCAGGCGTGGCTCAAGACCACGTTGCGCTGCAGGGACCTCGATTGCCGCAAGGGAATGCGCACGTTGGCCAATTCCCCAAAGCCGGTGTTGATCCCGTAGACCGTCTCCACTGCGGCCGCGCGCAAAAGAACCTGACGGCTGCGCAGCATTCTCTTGCGCGCGAGGGCGGGCAAAAAAGCTTTCAAAGCGCCGGCGCGGATGAGGGCCAAATCTTCGAGGCGGGGCCGGCTTCCGAGAGGAAAAGTTTTCATCGGGTCAGATAAAGCCGCTGCGGCGGGTCAACGGCCGAGGAGCAACAGGTCTTGCAGCGTGTCGGCGCCGTTTTGGGCGAACTCTTTGATAAAGCTCTCAAATACCAGCGACAAAATTTCGACGTCGCGGCCGGCGCGGTGCCAGCCGCCGCTGTCGATCTTCAAGTGCCGGGCGATGGCCCCCAGCCGGTTGCTTTCGAAACGGAAATGGCGGCGGGCCATGAGCAGCGTGTCCAAGACCGGGCTGGGGGGCAGCCCCAGGCCGCTGCGCTCCAGCTCCGCTTTGACGAAGGCCATGTCGAAAGGCGCGTTATGGCACACGATGACGGAGCCCTCCAACGCGGCGTAAAGTTGGCCGGCGAGAGCGAAGAAGGGCGGGCTGGAGGCGACCATGGCGTCGCTGATGCCGTGAATCTTCTCCGCCTCCGGAGGGATAGCCCGCTCCGGATGGATCAAAGAGCTGAAAAAATCCACTTTCTTGCCGCCGCGCGAGCGCAGAACCGCCACCTCGCAGATGCGGTCCGCGCCGCTGGAGAGGCCCGTGGTTTCCACGTCCAGAAAGGCGAAAGTTACGTCCTTGATTTTGGCGCGGCCGGCGGTTTCGGTCGACATTTTAGCGCTCCTATTATACCCAAAAAACGAACGCCTATGTCTCTATATATTCCCAAGCGCTTTTGTGGGCGTCCAAGCCGTCGGCGTAATCGACGAACTGCTCGTAGAACCGGTGGCGGCAGATGGTGGCGCTGTCGCCGATGACGACCAGAAGGCGGCGGGCCCGCGTCATGGCCACGTTCATCCGGCGGATGTCGCCCAAAAAACCCACCTCGCCTTTGTCATTGCTGCGCACCAGGCTCAAAATCACGACCTCTTTCTCGCGGCCCTGAAAACTGTCGATGGTCCCGATCTCAAGGCCCGGCTCCCGGCCTAAATTCTTGAGAAGCCGGGCCTGCGCCAGGTAGGGCGTGAGCACGGCGATGTCGCGGGCGTCCACGCCGCCGGCCTCGATCTCGCGCAGGAGCTTCACCGCCAGCTTGGCCTCGCCTGAGTTTTCGCGGCTTTCCAAAAGCTCGTTCCATTCCTCCTCGTAGCCCGTTCCGGCCGTGTCGATATAGGCCAGCGGGAAGCGGGTCAAGGGGTTGGAGACCCCCTTGACC